>NZ_BAAFGR010000004.1:0-102181 GCF_041154655.1 Nocardia sp. JMUB6875 | reverse complement strand
CACCCCCATCGGTGAGATCTGGGTGTAGCGACACCGGAGGAGGTCCCGGTCGCGCCGCTGCTCGGGAGGCAGTTTCAGAACTCTGAAACCAGCTGCGCGACCGGGGCTTCCGTGTATTCCGGCGATGCGGCTAGGCCGTGCTGCCGTTCACCCGGATATTCTGCGCCGTAACCCAGTTCGCCTCGATTTTCGCGACCACCTCGTCGGCGAGATCGGGGGTGTGCGGATGATTGATGCCCACTCGGATGCCCTGTGCGGCAAGGGTTTCCGCGATCGAGCGACCGATACCGGTGGCGGCGCCGGTGATCGGGGCGGTTACTCGTACCAGTAGTCGAGCCAGATCTGCGCGCCCTCACCGAGATTGGCCTTGAAGCCGCCCTCGCCGCGCAGTCCGGTCAGGTCGCCGGTGCCGGAACCGGGAATCACGAACCACTCGCCGCTGACGATATTGTCGGCGACGGTGCCGGCGTCCTGCAGCAGGAAGGTGCCGGACTTGCCGTCCACCGTTCCCGTAATGCGTTCGATGCCAACGAAACTGGCGGTGCCGTCGGGGGAGGAGGACTGCAGGAATTCCACCACGCCGTCACCCTCGATACCGCCGGAGAAGCTCTCCTCCACATGGATTCGGGTGAGGACCGGGCCCTGTTCGGGCTCCTCGTAGGGGACGGGCTCGTACTTGTGCACCGTGATGGCGCCTTCGACGCGAATCTTCTCGCTCATTGCTCGCCTCTTGTTCTGGAATGCGCCGAAAGGGCGCATGGGTATCCTCCCTCACCTTCGAGCCGTGCGCGGGGTTCATCAAGCCCCCGCTGCGACGAAGGCCACGCTTCCGGCCGCCGCCCAGCGGTAATAGCGTCGGGGCATGCCTCGTACAACGACGTACACCCAGTGGATCGCGCTTCCTCCGAAGCGGTTGTGGAGCGTGCTCGGCGATCCGGCGCGCTGGCCCGAATGGAATCCCGCCGTCAGCGCCCTGAAACTGCATGCCGCGCCGGGTGCGGGCGTCACCGGCGACTACCTGCCGCGCGGGCGCGTGAACGAGGCCGTGCACGGGCGGCTCGCCAAGCCGTTCGTGCTGTCCACCTTCGTACCCGAGCACGAGCTCACCATCGAGCAGCCCGAACCGGCGGGCACCATGCGGATGCGCTGGGTGCTCACCCCGCGTGACGGCGGCACCGAACTCACCCAGCAGCTCACCTTCAGCGGCATCTCGGGCGCGGCCATGCGCAAGGTGGTCGGCGATCTGCTCGAGACCGACACCCACACCTGCTTCACGCGGCTGGCGCGCCTGGCCGGGCTCGAGCCCGCCGCCGACGCGCTGACCGTCGTGATCGCCGGTGGCACAGGGGCATTGGGGCGCATCCTCGCCGCCGACCTCGCCTGCCGGGGACAGCGCGTGGTCATCCTGACCCGCCACACCGTGCCGGAACTGCCCTACCCGCAATACGAATGGGACGGCCGCACGGTCGGCGCCTGGGCCGACGCCCTGCGCAATCCCGGCCGCACCGCGGTCATCAACCTGGCGGGCAAGCTCGTCGACTGCCGCCCCACCGCCCGCAATATCGCCGAATTGCGCCGCAGCCGTGTGGATTCGACCCGCGCGCTGGTGGAGGCGTCCAAGACCCTGGACCGTCCGATCGATTACTGGATCCAGGCCAGCACCACCGCGATCTGGGCCGACGCCGGTGAGACCCGCTGCACCGAGGCCACCCCGCTGCCCGAACCCGGCCTGCCGCAGATGACCGGCGTGGCCGCGCCCTGGGAGGCGGCCTTCGACGGGGCCAATGCCGCGCACTGGACGATCCTGCGCACCTCCATCGTGCTGGATCCGGACGCGCCCGCGCTGAAACGCCTGGCGGCCCTGACCAAGGCCGGGCTCGGCGGCAGCGTCGGCACTGGGCGGCAGTGGTTCAGCTGGATCCATTTCGAGGACTGGCTGGCCATCGTGCGCGCCGGACTCGGGCTGGACTCGCGGGTGACGCTCCCCAATGGCGTGCTGGTCGCGGCCACCGACTTCCCGGTTCGCAACAAGGAACTCATGGCCACCCTGCGCAGGCAGCTGCACCGGCCGTGGTCGCCGCCCACTCCGGCGCCCGCGCTGACCATCGGCGCGGTCTTCCTGCGCACCGATCCCGCGCTCGGGCTGACCGGTCGGCACGCCACCTCCGAGGTGCTCCGGCACAACGGTTTCCGCTTCCGCTACCCGACCCTCGACGAGGCGCTGTCGAACCTGCTGCCGCGGTGATCGCGCACCGCTGACAACCGAAAAGTGTGATCTACGACAAACTGTCGTATTCGGATGTCACGTTTCGAGGCCCGCCGGCGTCTGGTGTTCATGGGTACCACCGCGAACCGCGCCGATGCCGCCGACCAGCGGTATCACTTGGCCGCGGGCCTGAAACGCTCCATCAACAAGGTCTTCCCGACGCACTGGTCGTTCCTGCTCGGGGAGATCGCCCTCTACAGCTTCATCATCCTGCTGCTGTCCGGGGTCTACCTGACCCTGTACTTCGAACCCTCCATGACCGAGGTCGTGTACGAAGGCTCCTACCAGCCGCTGCGCGGCGTGCAGATGTCCGCGGCCTACCGCAGCGTCCTGGACATCTCCTTCGACGTGCGCGGCGGGCTGTTCGTGCGCCAGCTCCACCACTGGGCCGCCCTGCTGTTCCTGGCCTCGATGATCATCCACATGCTGCGGGTGTTCTTCACCGGCGCGTTCCGCAGACCGCGCGAGGCCACCTGGGTGGTCGGCGCGATCCTGTTGATCCTGTCCATGTTCGAGGGCTACTTCGGGTATTCGCTGCCCGACGACCTGCTCTCGGGCACCGGACTGCGCTCGCCCCTGGGCGGCATCACCATGGCCATCCCGGTCATCGGCACCTGGACGCACTTCCTCCTGTTCGGCGGGGAATTCCCTGGCACCGTGCTGATCCCGCGGCTCTACATCACCCACGTGCTCCTGTTCCCGGGAATCATGCTGGCGCTCATCGGCGCACACATCGCGCTGGTCTGGTACCAGAAGCACACCCAGTTCCCCGGACCCGCCCGCACCGATCGAAATGTGGTGGGCGCGCGCATCATTCCGGTCTTCTCGCTGGATCAGGGCGCGTTCTTCGCGTTCACGCTGGCCACCGTGGCGCTCATGGGCGGACTGTTCCAGATCAACCCGATCTGGAATCTGGGCCCCTACAACCCGGCCCAGGTGTCGGCCGGATCGCAGCCCGACTTCTACATGATGTGGACCGACGGCCTGGCCCGGCTCATGCCGCCCTGGGAGATCTACATCGGCAACTACACGATTCCCGCGCCGTTCTGGGTGGCGGTGGTGATGGGGCTGGTGCTGGTGGTCATCCCCATCTATCCGTGGATCGAGAAGCGCCTCACCAAGGACACCGCGCACCACAATCTGCTGCAGCGACCGCGAGATGTGCCGGTGCGCACCGGGATCGGGGCCATGGCCATCGCGTTCTACCTAGTGCTCACCTTCGCCTGCGTCAATGACATCATCGCCCTGAAGTTCGATGTCTCACTCAACGCCACCACCTGGTTCTTCCGCATCGCGCTGCTGGTGTTGCCGCCCCTGGCCTACTTCGTGGCCTACCGGTTCTGCCTGGGCCTGCAGCGCAGCGACCGCGCGGTGCTCGAACACGGCATCGAGACCGGCATCATCAAGCGCCTGCCGCACGGCGAATACATCGAGGTACATCAATCGCTGGGGCAGAGCGGCTATCAGGGCGCGCCGGTGCCGAAGAAGATGAACAAGCTCGGCGCCGCGGGCAAGCCCGGAATCGGCAGCTTCCTGACCGCCGACCCACCCGAAGAACGCGCGGCCCTCGACGCCGTCCATCATCATGAGGAACAGGCACAGCTCACCATGCTGAAGGCCAAGCAGGACACCGGGAGTCGGGAATGAAGCTCCGAACGCACACCGACGAAGCCGAATTCGGGCTGTTGGTGCCGGCGGCCACCGTCTACGACATGGTCTCCGCCCGCACCGTGCGCCAGTTGCTGCGCGAGCACGGGGTGCGCGCCACCATGGGTCGCACCCGTATCCACCGCTGGCGAAACCTCAAGGACCGCTTCCAAATCCTGGTCTTCCCAGAAGACGCGGTACGGGCCTACGACGTTCTCAGCCGCCACACCAGCTGACAGGACTAGGCGACCTTGATGGTGTGGGGGCCGACGCTGAGGGTGATCTCCACTCGCCCACCCAGCGCCTCGGCGTAGGCCCGGAGGGTGTCGAGTTCCATGGCGCGCCGAGATCGCCGTTCTCGATTTGAGATACGCGTGACTGAGAAACGCCGAGCACCGCGGCGATCTCGGACTGGGTCTTGCCCAGGGGCTTGCGGAGCTCCTCAAGGTGGTAGCCCGCGACGTAGGCATCGAGCCGCGCCGACGCCTCGGCACGAACTGCCGGATCCGCCAGTTCCGGGTGTAGGTGATGGGCTTCCGCCTTGATCTCACGCCAATTCCGCGCAGGGCTCATGACCTCTGCTACTTGTCCATGTCTTTCTCGGTCGGGATCGTTCCGGGCGGGCGGGAACCCATCCCCGTGGTCGCGCTCGTCACCGGCACGTGGGCGTGCTGCGCCCACGTGCCGAGCCCGCACCGATCAGTTAGAGCTTGGTCAGGGTGCGGCTGAACTTTGGGATCAGGCGGATCTTGCCGGCTGTGCCGAAGTCGATGGTGACGGTGGCCAGGTCGCCGAAGCCCTCGGCGGCGATGACTCGGCCCAGGCCGTACTTGTCGTCGTTGACGCGGTCGCCTACGGCCAGTACGAGATTGGTGTTGTTGCGTTTGGCTGCCGCGGCGGGGGCGGGGCGGCGGTCGCCGCGGTCGCGGAGGCCGGGGCGTTGGTCGGACCAGCCGTCGCCGCGGGTCCAATCACGTTCCAGGCCATCGTCTTCGCCGCGGCGGCGGAAGCCGCGCGAGGTTTGGGACGGGGTGGGCTCCAGGCGGCGCCAGTCCATCAGGTGGCCCGGGATCTCCTGCAGGAAGCGGGATTCGGGATTGGAGACGGGCTGGCCCCAGCCCGAGCGGACCACGGCGCGGGTGAGGTACAGGCGCTTGCGGGCTCGGGTGATGCCGACGTAGGCGAGGCGGCGCTCCTCCTGGAGCTCGGTGGGATCGCCCAGGGCGCGCATGTGCGGGAACTGGCCGTCCTCCCAGCCGGTCACGAAGACCACCGGGAACTCCAGGCCCTTGGCGGTGTGCAGGGTCATCAGAGTGACCACGCCCGAACCCTCTTCGGGGATCTGGTCGGCGTCGGCCACCAGCGAGACGCGCTCCAGGAACGCGGCCAGCGAGCCCGGCTCCGGCTCGCCCTCGGCCTGCTCGGGAATGATGCCCTCGGCCCGGGCGGCCTCCACATTGTTGCGCGCCTCGGAACTGAATTCGCGTGCGACGCTGACCAATTCGTTGAGGTTGTCCAGCCGCGCGCCGTCCTGCGGATCGTCGGAGGCCTCCAGTTCGGCGCGATACCCGGTGCGGTCCAGCACCGCCTCGACGATCGAGCCGACGTCGGGGAAGTCCATATCCGCCTGCGCGCCCGCGGCCCGGATCTCGTCGAGCAGCTCCAGGAATCCGGCGATCAGCCGCTGCGAACGGGAATTGAGCAGCGCCACCTTGCCTTCGGCCGCATCCCGGAGCGCCTGCGCGAAGCCGATATCGCGCTGCTCGGCATGCACCGCCACGCACGCCTCCGCGCGATCGCCGATGCCGCGGCGCGGGGTGTTCAGAATCCGGCGCAGGCTCACCGCGTCGTCGGGATTCTCCAGCACCCGCAGGTAGGCCACGATGTCGCGGACCTCCTTGCGCTCGTAGAAGCGCACACCGCCGACGACCTTGTACGGCAGGCCCATCCGGATGAAGATCTCTTCCAGCGCACGGGAATTGTTGTTGGTGCGGTAGAAGACCGCCACATCCGAGTAGTTGGCCTCACCCTGATCGACCAGCTTGTCGATCTCCCGCGCCACGAACGAGGCCTCATCGTGCTCGTTGTCGGCCACGTACCCGACGATCAGCTCACCGTCACCGTGATCGGTCCACAGCTTCTTCTCCCGCCGCCCCTCGTTGCGCGAGATGACCGCGTTGGCGGCCGACAGGATGTGCTGTGTGGAGCGGTAGTTCTGTTCCAGCAGAATGGTTTCCGCGTCCGGGAAGTCGCGCTCGAACTCCTCGATATTGCGGATCGTCGCGCCACGGAAGGCGTAGATGGACTGATCGGCGTCACCCACCACGCACAGCTCCGACGGCGGCACCCGGTTGTCGTCCTCCGGGGCGTCCGGCTCGTCGCCCCACAGGTTCCGGTGATGGCCCACCAGCTCGCGCACCAGCACGTACTGCGCGTGGTTGGTGTCCTGGTACTCGTCGACCAGCACGTGCCGGAACCGCCGCCGGTAGTACTCGGCCACCTGCGGATGCCGCTGCAGCAGCGATACCGTCTCGCCGATCAGATCGTCGAAGTCCAGGGCATTGGCCGCGCGCAGCCGCCGCTGGTACTCGGCGAAGACCCTGGCCACGATGCGCGGCAGTTCGGCATCCTCGGTCTCGGCGTCGGCCGCGGCCTGCTCGGGATCGATGAGCTCGTTCTTGAGATTGGAGATGGCGGTGGCCAGCAGCCGGGGCGTGTACTTCTTCGCGTCGATATCGAAATCGCGAATGATCATGCCCAGCAGCCGCCGCGAATCATCCGCGTCGTAGATGGAGAAGTTGGTGTTCAGCCCGGCCAGCAGCGAGGCCTGGGTGCGCAGGATGCGCACGCAGCTGGAGTGGAAGGTGGACACCCACATGCCCTGCGCGCGCGGGCCGACCAGCCCGGTGACGCGTTCCCGCATCTCGGCGGCGGCCTTGTTGGTGAAGGTGATGGCCAGGATCTCACCCGGCCGCACCCCGCGGGCGTCGAGCAGATAGGCGATGCGACGGGTGAGGACCGCGGTCTTGCCCGACCCGGCCCCGGCCACGATCAGCAGCGGCGTGCCCGAGTGCATCACCGCGGCCCGCTGTTGCGGATTCAATCCTTCGAGCAACTGCTCGGTCTTCATACCGTCCCGTGCCGCCGTTGTATTCATCGCCACCGTCGTAGTCATCGCCCGTCCACGCTACCGGCGCACACCGACAGACGACGGGCGGGATCGCACAGGTGTCCGATAAGTGCCGGTCCGGCGAACCCCCGGTGAACCGAATCGGGTCCGGAAACTCAGAAGATTCACAAACGAAGTTGTTTTGCTCGGGTCACTCTGCGTGGCACACTCGTCGAATGACCGGCTCGATGGCGACGCATTGCACTTGAGCTCGACCACGGGGGACGTGACCCCGATCCCGGGGGGACAATGTATGGCCAACAGGTCTGATTCTTGGTGAAGAACCGATCGGTAACAGGACGGGTCCAACCACCGATCGACGTTCGGGACCACGAGGAGTTGAAAGTATGAGCATCTCGACGACGGGACAATCCGAGTCCGCCACCGGGTCGGATTCCGCCCTGCCCTCCGAGGCTGAGATCGAAAAGCTGCGCTTGGAAATCGACAAGCTGGACGCCGAAATCCTCGCCGCCATCAAGCGCCGCACCGAGGTCTCGCGCATCATCGGACGCACGCGCATGGCGAACGGCGGGCCCAAGCTCGTCCACTCCCGCGAGATGAAGGTGCTGGAGCGATTCAGCGAGCTGGGCCAGGAGGGCCACACCCTCGCGATGCTCCTGCTCCGCCTCGGCCGCGGCCGACTGGGCCACTGATCACACCGACTCGTTAACGGACAGCACCGCTCGACCCGATACATCGGGCGGTGTGTCTTTCGGCGTGCCCACAGATCACGCTGCACACGGAGTTTCGGATGCAGCATCCCCAGGCCGCCCCGGGTGTTCAGACCCCGGGGCGGTTGTTCTGTTTCCGGGCGACGCCGCTACGGCAGTGCGATGTACTTCGTGTCGAGGTACTCCTCGATGCCCTCGAAACCGCCCTCGCGGCCGAATCCGGACTCCTTCACGCCGCCGAACGGCGCGGCCGGATCCGAGATGACACCGCGGTTGACGCCGACCATGCCGGTCTCCAGACCCTCGGCGACCCGCAGCGCGCGATCCAGGCTGCGCGTGTAAACGTATGCGACCAGCCCGAATTCGGTGTTGTTGGCCGCGGCGAGACCCTCCTCCTCGGTCTCGAAGCCGACGATCGGCGCGACCGGGCCGAACACCTCCTCGCGCAGGATGCGGGCCGCGGGCGGGATATCGGTGAGCACGGTGGCGGGATAGAACCAGCCCGGGCCGCCGGGAGCCTTGCCGCCCAGCTTGACCTGCGCGCCCGCCGCCACCGCGTCGTCGACCAGTTCGCTCACGGTGTCGAGCTGGTTCTCGTTGATGAGCGGTCCGAGGGTGGTCTCCGGATCGACGCCATTGCCGAGTTTGTAGTCGGCCATGGCCGCCGACAGCTTGTCGGTGAATTCCTGGCGAACCGCATTCTGGACGTGGAAACGGTTGGCGGCCGTGCACGCCTCACCGCCGTTGCGCAATTTGGCCAGCAGCGCGCCCTGCACCGCGGCATCGATGTCGGCGTCGTCGAAGACCACGAACGGGGCATTGCCGCCCAGTTCCATGGAGGTGCGCAGCAGGCCGTGCGCGGACTGCTCGACCAGCTTCTTGCCGACCGGCGTGGAACCGGTGAAGGTCAGCTTGCGCAGGCGCGGGTCATTGAGCAGCGGGGCGGTGACCGCGCTCGACCGCGAGGTGGTGATCACCGACAGCACGCCGTCGGGCAGCCCGGCCTCGCTGCACAGCTTGGCCAGCAGCAGCATGGTCAAAGGCGTTTCGCCGGCGGGCTTCACGATCATGGTGCAACCGGCCGCGAGCGCCGGGCCGATCTTGCGGGTGCCCATGGCCAGCGGGAAATTCCACGGCGTGATGGCCAGGCACGGGCCGACCGGCTGCTTGTGCACGAGGATGCGGCCGGTCCCGGCCGGGGCGGGCTGATAGCGGCCGTGGATGCGCACGGCCTCCTCGCTGAACCAGCGGAAGAATTCCGCGCCGTACTTCACCTCATTGCGGCTCTCGGGCAGGGCCTTACCCATTTCGAGCGTCATGAGCAGGGCGAACTCCTCGGCCCGCGCGGTGATCGCCTCGAACACCGCGCGCAGGATCTCCCCGCGCTGCCGCGCCGGGGTCGCGGCCCATTCGGCCTGCACCGCGGCCGCCGCGTCGAGGGCGCGGACCGCGTCGTCGGGAGTGGCGTCGGCGACGCGGGCGATGACCTCGCCCGTGGCCGGATTGTGCACCGGGAACGTCGCGCCCCCCGTGGCGTCCACCGGTCCGCCGATCCAGAGTTGCGTGGGAATGGATGCGAGTAATGCGGTTTCGGTCACCATTCCGCCAGCCTATGCCTCACCCCCGAATGTGACTCCTACGCTGGACGAATCCCGCGAATCACCGATGGTTACCTGCGGGTCAGATCGGCGACGTTGTAACCTCGCCCGAGTGAGCAGCGACATCACCGCGTCGGCGGTCTGGCGGAAACTGCACGACCATCATGCGTCGATCGGCACGCGACATCTGCGGGAGTTCTTCGCGGAGGATCCGGCCCGCGGCGACGAGCTGACCGTCCAGGTGGCGGACCTGCGCATCGACTACTCGAAGCACCGGGTGACGCGTGAGACCCTCGATCTGCTGGTCGAATTGGCGCACACCGCCGGGCTCGAGCAGCGGCGCGACGCCATGTTCGCGGGCGAGCACATCAATACTTCCGAGGACCGCGCGGTCGGGCACGTGTGGCTGCGGCGGCCGGGCGGGGAACCGCTCACGGTCGACGGCCAGGATGTCGAGTCCGATGTGCACGAAGTCCTGCGGCGCATGGGCGAATTCACCGATCAGGTGCGCTCGGGCCAGTGGCGCGGCGCGACGGGGGAGCGCATCACCACCGTCGTGAACATCGGCATCGGCGGCTCGGACCTGGGCCCGGCCATGGTGACCCTGGCGCTGCGGCACTACGCGGACGCGGGCATCTCGGCCCGCTTCGTCTCGAATGTCGATCCGGCGGACCTGGTTTCGAAGCTGCAGGGCCTGAACCCGGCGACCACGCTGTTCATCGTGGCGTCCAAGACCTTCTCCACGCTGGAGACGCTCACCAATGCCACCGCGGCCCGGCGCTGGCTGGTGGCCGCGCTCGGCGAGGAGGCGGTGGCCAAGCACTTCGTTGCCGTGTCCACGCACGCGCAGCGGGTGGCCGACTTCGGCATCGACACCGCCAATATGTTCGGCTTCTGGGACTGGGTGGGCGGGCGCTACTCGGTGGATTCGGCCATCGGCCTGTCGGTCATGGCGGTCATCGGCAAGGAGCGCTTCGCCGAGTTCCTCGACGGAATGCACCGGGTGGACGAGCATTTCAAGACCGCGCCGCTGCACGAGAACGGTCCGGCGCTGCTGGGTCTGCTCGGCGTCTGGTACTCGAATTTCTTCGGCGCGCAGTCGCGCGCGGTGCTGCCGTATTCCAATGACCTGGCCCGCTTTCCGGCCTACCTGCAGCAGCTGACCATGGAGTCGAACGGCAAATCGGTTCGGGCGGACGGCACTCCGGTGTCGACCAGCACCGGCGAGATCTTCTGGGGCGAGCCCGGCACCAACGGCCAGCACGCCTTCTACCAGCTGCTGCACCAGGGCACCGTGCTGTGCCCCGCCGATTTCATCGGATTCGCCCGCCCCACCGACGATCTGCCCACCCTCGACGGCACCGGCAGCATGCACGACATCCTCATGTCGAACCTCTTCGCCCAGACCAAGGTGCTGGCCTTCGGCAAGACCGCCGAGGAGATCGCCGCCGAGGGCACCGACCCGAAGATCGTGCCGCACAAGGTGATGCCCGGCAACCGCCCCACCACCGCCATCCTGGCCCCGCAGCTGACCCCGTCGGTCCTCGGCCAGCTCATCGCCCTCTACGAACACCTCGTCTTCACCGAGGGCGCCATCTGGGGCATCGACAGCTTCGACCAGTGGGGCGTCGAACTCGGCAAGCAACAGGCCCTGGCCCTCGAGCCGCTCCTGACCTCGCCGGAAGCTCCCGCCCCGCAAGGAGATTCCTCCACCGACGCGCTGATCGGCTGGTACCGCTCCAACCGTCGCTGAGTCCCGCTCGAGCCCGCTCCGGGGTCGTGAGGGCCCCGGAATACGCGAAAGGCGCGCCCGTCCGGGCGCGCCTTTCGTCTGTGTTCGTTTGCCGCTCAGTCCCGTTCGGGGCCCAGGGAGATGCCGCGGGAGGCGAGCCAGGGGAGGGGATCGATCTTGTCGACGCCGTTGAGCCAGACCTCGAAGTGGCAGTGCGGGCCGGTGGAGAAGCCGCGGTTGCCGACGGTGGCGATCTGGTCGCCCGCCAGGACGCGCTGGCCCTGGGAGACGGTGGCGGTGTCGATGTGGCCGTAGATGGTGACCGTGCCGTCATCGTGCAGCAGGCGCACCCACATGCCGAAACCCGAAGCGGGACCGGCCTCGAGGACGGTGCCGTCGGCCACCGCGTAGATCGGGGTGCCGATCGGGGCGGCGATGTCCACGCCCTGGTGCGCGACGCCCCAGCGGATGCCGAAGCCGGAGGTGAAGGTGCCCGCGGCGGTGAACTTGGTCCACAGCGGCCGGTACTTCGAGGCCTCCTGATTAGCCATATCGGCGGCGAACTGCTTGCCCTTGGCCAGGATGTCGTTGAACTGGTCCAGGCTGGCGGGCGCGCTCGGGTTCAGCACTTGCGGCGAGCCGGGCGCCCCGTCGCCGACCACCGAGGTGGCCGCGACTTCCTTGACCTGGTTGGCGGCCTGGTAGTCGACATTGGCGCTGTCGTGGCCACTCGCCTCGATGGTGGCCTGGCCCGCGGCCACGACCGCACCGGCGGCCACCGCGACGACCGCGGCGCGGCCCTTGAGCGCGTTGGGCGGTGCGGGCAGGCGGTGGGTGCCGCCCGCGCGGCGCTTGCCGGCGACCCGGGTGGGGCGCTCGACATCATCGGAATCCGCTTCGGGCGCCTCACGATTCACGCGCGCGCCGTCGCCGGAGAACTGGAGCTTCTCACCGGAGGCGGTCTTGAACGTGTAAACGGGGCGATACTCGTCGGAGGGGGTCGGATCCGCGTTCGGATCCCAGTTGGTCCGCGACCGCGCGGCCCAATCACTCGGATTCGGTGCGGCCCAACCGTTCGCGGTGGTCTGGGCGTTCCAGTCGGTCTCGGGCTGCGCGTCCCAGCTCTGCTGCTGATCCCAGTTCTGCTGTTCGTCCCAGTTCCGCTCGGACTGCCAAGGGGATTCGTCCCACTGCCGGGGTTCACCCCACTGCTGAGCGTTGTCCCAGCTCGCATCGGAGTTCCAGGCCTGCGTGGCGTCCCAGTCGCCGTGGGCGACCGCGCTCTGCGCCGCGAACGGGGCGTCGAAAGAGGTTGCGCCGCCGTAGGTCTCCGCGTCCTCTTTGTAGCGGTGGCCGCGTCGGGGCCGGTGCTGCGGAGCGTCGTGCTGCGTCAAGCCTGCCGTCCTCCTGTCCGTGACCGGGTTGTGACATCGACCGCAACGACGGTAACGAAACGATTGCGGCTCAGCAAGCGATGGACCTGGTTCGACACGCGGCTGTGACATTCATCACTCCGCGGGCGGGAATGTGCTCACTGTGCTGGGGGTAACCAAGTGAAGTTTGTCAACGACGCTGCGTAGTAGCCAGTGTCACTCTTCGGGATTCGTGTGCTCCACCTGGCACCGGGTCAACAAGCTACCGATGAGTAGCATTGACGAGGGGTTTTAGGGGCGCGGAGACAGTACCGTGACCTGCGCCACTTAGGCTGTATGCGGCTGATTTCCGCTCCATGTGACTGATTAGAGTCCGATCCGACCCGCCTCCGACGACGGGCCGCCAACCAAGACGTTGTCACAACAACGCAGACGAGACGGTGAGTACATGGATCTCTTCGAATATCAGGCGAAGGAACTCTTCGTGAAGCACGGAGTGCCTTCGTCGGAGGGCCGCGTCACGGACTCGGCAGAGGACGCGCGTGCGATCGCCGAGGAAATCGGCAAGCCGGTAATGATCAAGTCGCAGGTCAAAGTCGGTGGCCGCGGCAAGGCCGGTGGCGTGAAGTACGCCGCCACCCCGGACGACGCCTTCACCCACGCCTCCAACATCCTGGGCCTGGACATCAAGGGTCACATCACCAAGAAGGTCCTGGTCGCCGAGGCCAAGGACATCGCGGCGGAGTACTACATCTCCTTCCTGCTGGATCGTTCCAACCGCACCTACCTGGCCATGTGCTCGGTCGAGGGCGGCATGGAGATCGAAGAGGTCGCGGCCACCAAGCCCGACCGCCTGGCCAAGGTTCCGGTCGACGCCGTCAAGGGCGTGGATCTGGCCTTCGCCCGCAGCATTGCCGAGCAGGGCCACCTGCCGGCCGACATCCTGGATGCCGCGGCGGTCACCATCCAGAAGCTGTGGGAGGTCTTCATCAAGGAAGACGCGACCCTGGTCGAGGTCAACCCGCTGGTGCGCACCCCCAACGACGAGATCCTGGCCCTCGACGGCAAGGTGACCCTGGACGAGAACGCCGAGTTCCGCCACCCCGACCACCTCGAGTTCGCGGACATCGACGCCACCGATCCGCTCGAGCTCAAGGCCAAGGAGAACGACCTCAACTACGTCAAGCTCGACGGTGAGGTCGGCATCATCGGCAACGGCGCGGGTCTGGTCATGTCGACCCTCGATGTCGTCGCCTACGCGGGTGAGAACCACGACGGCGTCAAGCCGGCCAACTTCCTCGACATCGGCGGCGGCGCCTCGGCCGCGGTCATGGCCGCCGGCCTCGATGTCATCCTGGGCGACTCCCAGGTCAAGTCCGTGTTCGTGAACGTCTTCGGCGGCATCACCGCCTGTGACGCGGTCGCGAACGGCATCGTCGGCGCGCTGCAGACCCTGGGCGACGCGGCCTCCAAGCCGCTGGTCGTCCGCCTGGACGGCAACAAGGTCGAAGAGGGTCGCAAGATCCTCGCCGACTTCAACCACCCGCTGGTGACTCTCGCCCAGACCATGGACGAAGGCGCCGACAAGGCCGCCGAGCTGGCCGCGGCCAAGTAAAGGACACGAACCAACATGTCTATCTTCCTGAACAAGGACAACAAGGTCATCGTCCAGGGCATCACCGGCGGCGAGGGTACCAAGCACACCGCGCTGATGCTGAAGGCCGGCACCAACGTGGTCGGCGGTGTCAACGCGCGCAAGGCGGGCACCACCGTCAAGCACGTCGACAAGGACGGCAACGAGGTCGAGCTGCCCGTGTTCGCGTCCGTGGCCGAGGCCATGGAGAAGACCGGCGCCGACACCTCCATCGCCTTCGTGCCCCCGGCCTTCTCGAAGGACGCCATCATCGAGGCCATCGACGCGGAGATCCCGCTGCTCGTGGTCATCACCGAGGGCATCCCGGTGCAGGACACCGCCTACGCGTGGGCCTACAACGTGGAGAAGGGCAGCAAGACCCGCATCATCGGCCCGAACTGCCCCGGCATCATCACCCCGGGTGAGTCGCTGGTCGGCATCACCCCGGCCAACATCGCGGGCAAGGGCCCGATCGGCCTGGTCTCCAAGTCGGGCACCCTGACCTACCAGATGATGTACGAGCTGCGGGACTTCGGTTTCTCCACCGCCATCGGCATCGGCGGCGACCCGGTCATCGGCACCACCCACATCGACGCCATCGAGGCGTTCGAGAAGGACCCGGAGACCAAGCTCATCGTCATGATCGGCGAGATCGGCGGCGACGCCGAGGAGCGGGCCGCGGCCTACATCCAGG
The DNA here is from genome assembly GCF_041154655.1 of Nocardia sp. JMUB6875. NCBI lineage: Bacteria > Bacillati > Actinomycetota > Actinomycetes > Mycobacteriales > Nocardiaceae > Nocardia > Nocardia sp. JMUB6875. The sequence goes on along the minus strand of NZ_BAAFGR010000004.1, from coordinate 87,398 downwards.
CCAATGTCACCAAGCCGGTCGTCGGCTACGTCGCGGGCTTCACCGCGCCGGAGGGCAAGACCATGGGCCATGCGGGCGCCATCGTGTCGGGCTCGGCCGGTACCGCCCAGGCCAAGAAGGACGCCCTCGAGGCCGCGGGCGTGAAGGTCGGCAAGACCCCGTCCGAGACCGCCGCTCTGGCGCGCGAGATCCTCGAGAAGGCTTCGATCAGCGCTTGATCGCTGTTGTGAACAGCTGAATACGAAGGCCGCCCGTCGAATTCGACGGGCGGCCTTCGTGCTTGTTTTCGGGTATTGCGGTAAGGCCACGGCTGGTGGTAGATGGTGCCCCCGGCCGTCAAGTGCAGTAGCGTCGGTGGAGGTTCGTGAACGACTCGATAGGAGACGACGACATGTCATACCCGACCGGGGGCTCGGGATTCAACGCGCCCCAGCCGACGCCCTCCTCCGCATCCGGATACGGCTCGCAGCCCGCAGGCGCTCCCGCTGCCGGTTCGGGAACCTCTCCAGTCGCGGGGAAGGGACTGCCCTTCTTCCTCACCGTTGGCATCGCCGCGCTCGGCGTCATCAACTTCCTGCTGGGCTTCGCGCCCTACATCGGGACCAAGTCCGTCGAGATCGGCGGCACCCGGGTGGGCGGTGACACCAGCTTCAGCCTGTTCGAGAACGCGGGTTCGGCCGCGCTGGTGACCATTCTGCTGGTGGCCGGTCTGGTGGCGGGCCTGTCGCTGCTGCCCAAGCAGGGCGCCAATACTGCCGTGGTGGCGGCCCTTTCGCTGGCGGCGTTCCTCGGCATCCTGTTCAGCTCCTTCGACCTCGGCGACAGCGTCACGCTGAAGTGGGGCGGCTGGGTGATCCTGTTCCTGAGCTTCGTGCAGGCCGTCGTGGCCGTGCTGGCGCTGCTGTTCGAGCTGGGCATCGTCAAGGCCCCGGAGCCGAAACCGGCTGCGGCGCAGGGTGGTTACGGCCAGCCGCAGCAGCCGTTCAGCACCACCGGGCCGCAGTCCTACCAGCAGCCCTCGTTCGGTCAGCAGGGCGGATACGGCCAGCAGCCGCAGCAGCCCTCCTTCGGCCAGCAGGGCGGTCAGCAGTCCTACGGTCAGCAGCCGTCCTACGGTCAGCAGGGCGGATACGGCCAGCAGCCCGCCGGATACGGCACGGGTTCGCAGCCGACCTACGGTCAGCAGCAGCAGCAGCCCTACGGTCAGCAGCAGCCGGGCTACGGCCAGCAGCCGTCCTACGGTCAGCAGCCGGCGCAGCCCGCGGGCAGCTCGGACGCCACCCAGCACTTCGGTGGCCAGCAGGCGCAGCGTCCGGCGCAGCCGTTCGGCGGCGAGCAGGCCGCGGATCCGGCGGCCGACGCCACCCGCGCCTTCCGTCCGGGCCAGGACGACAAGTAATTCGGTTCGTGGGAACGGCCCCCGGTGTGTCCGCCGGGGGCCGTTCTCTTTGCCCGCCCGCCGTTCTCACCCGGCGCGCCTGACCCCCCGGTTTCCGAGATGCTGCCACGCTGGTTGTCCATGAGTGCCCCGAAGACTGCCCTGGCTCGCCTGAGCGACCCCGACCTACGGGAGTCGCCGCGGCCGCCGGTCCGGCGGCGGGGCGGGGGTTTCGGATCGCTGACCCCCGAACGCGCCCGGGTGCTCATGCTGGTGGCTGCCCGGCCCTCGGCCATCACCATGCTGGTGATCTTCATCCTGGTGTACGGCACGCTGTTCGCGGCGGGCGGCGGGATGAGCGGTTCCTCGGGTGCGATCGCCGCGAGCTGGCTTGCGGTGCACCAGGTTCCGCTGGTGATCGGCAAGACGAGCATCGGGTTGTGGCCGCTGGTGCCGACCGCGATCATGCTGTGGATGGTGGCCCGCGAGAGCGCGGAGGCAGCCGGACCCGATTGTGAAACCGAGGAATTGGGCTGGGTGATCGGCGCGGCGGTCGGCGGGCCGCTGCTCATCACCGCGGTATGCCTGGCGGTCGCGGACGACGCGTCGGCGGTGGTGGCCTTGCAGCCGCCCGACACCCTGGCCGCGTTCGGCTGGGTTCTGGGTTTGAGCGCGCTGGCGGCGGCCGTCGGCATCGCGTCCCAGCGCTGGCGCGACCTGACCGATCTGCTGCCGATTCGCCTGCCGGACTGGGTGGTTCCCGGTTTCCGCGCGGGCATGACGGCGGTCGGCCGACTGCTGGCGGCCGGTGCCGCCGCCACCGTCGCGTCCTTCCTGATCCACTGGTCCCGCATCGGCGACACCTATCAGGCCGCCGGCGGAAGTGTCTTCGGCGTACTGGGTTTGACGCTGCTCTCGCTGGCCTACCTGCCGAACGTGGCGGTCGACGCGGTGAGCGTGCTGGCCGGCGGCCAGGTGCGGATCGGGCCGGGATCGCTGAGCCTGTTCCGGATCGAGGGCGCGCCGGTGCCCGCGGTGCCGGTGACGGCGGCGGTGCCGTCGGGTCCGGTGGCGGTGTGGTGGCTGGCGCTGCTGGTGGTGCCCGCGGCGGCCGGGGTGCTCGCGGGTCTGGATTGTGCTCGTACATCGAGGGATCGGGCGGCCGCGCCGTGGGCGACGTTGACCGCGGCCGGGGTCGCGGCCGTCGCCGTGGCGCTGCTCGGCGCGGTGGCCGGGGGCGAGCTCGGGACCTTCGGCCGGATCGCGCCGACTCTGGTGACGGCGGCGCTCGTCTTCGTCTGGGTGGCCGTCGCCGGATATGTCGGCATGGTGGGGTCGCGGTGGTTCGGCGGTCCGGCGGTGATCGCCGCCGACGAGTACGGGGACGAGTACTACGACGACGAGTACTACTACGAGGACGACGAATACGAATACGCGGACGACGACTACTACGACGACGAATACGAGGACGAGGAGGACGCGGACGACGAGCCCGCGCCCGCGTCCGCCGGGACCGGCGGCTGGTACGACGAGTCCGATCTGGACGGCGCGCTGGAGGCCGAACTGGTCGAGGACCAGGACGAGGACGTCGCCGCGGCCGGTGTGAAATCCGTCGAGAACTCCGACATCGTGGACGCGGAAGTGGTAGAAGGCGACCTGCCGGACAAGTAGCAATCGGGCGATAGTTACTCTTTAGGCGGCGGATTCGCCCCCGCCGTCCCTTCCCGCTCCGATACCCAGGGAGTAGTGCGCTGACGTCCACGCCCGCCCAGCTGCTGCCGCCGACCGCGCCCGCGACCATTGTCGTGCTGGCCTCCGGCACCGGATCTCTGCTGCGTTCGCTGCTCGAGGCGACCCGGCGACCCGGCTATCCGGCGCAGGTCGTCGCGGTCGGGGCCGATCGCGACTGCGCCGCCCTCGACCATGCGGAGGCCTTCGACGTCTCCTCGTTCAAGCTCGCGCTGAACGAGTTCGACAGCCGCGCCGAATGGGATGCCGCGCTCACCGAGATCGTCTCCGCCTTCGGGCCGGATCTGGTGGTGTCCGCGGGCTTCATGAAGATCCTGGGCCCGAAGTTCATGGACCGCTTCGGCGGTCGCATCATCAATACCCATCCCGCGCTGCTGCCCGCGTTCCCGGGCGCGCACGGGGTGCGGGACGCGCTCGCCTACGGCGTCCGGGTCACGGGTTCGACCGTGCACCTGGTCGATTCGGGTGTGGACACCGGGCCGATCCTCGCGCAGGAGGCGGTCGCGGTGCTGCCCGACGACGACGAGGACAGCCTGCACGAGCGCATCAAGGTCGTGGAGCGGCGGTTGCTGGCGGAGGTCGTCGCCGCCGTCGCTACCCGAGGCGTTGTCTCCGATGGACGAAAGGCAGTTATTCCAGATGAGCGAGTTCTCCGGTGAGTGAACGCAAGCCGATCAAGCGGGCCCTCGTAAGCGTCTACGACAAGACCGGTCTGATCGACCTGGCCCAGGGCCTGCATCAGGCGGGCGTGGAGCTGGTCTCGACCGGCTCCACCGCCAACAAGATCGCCGACGCCGGCATCCCGGTCACCAAGGTCGAGGACCTGACCGGTTTCCCGGAGACCCTCGACGGCCGCGTCAAGACCCTGCACCCGCGCGTGCACGCCGGCATCCTGGCCGACACCCGCAAGGAGGAGCACGTCGACCAGCTCGTCGAGCTCGGGGTCGAGGCGTTCCAGCTCGTCGTGGTGAACCTGTACCCGTTCACCCAGACCGTGGCCTCGGGCGCGAGCGTCGACGAGTGCGTGGAGCAGATCGACATCGGCGGCCCGTCCATGGTGCGCGCCGCCGCCAAGAACCACCCGTCGGTCGCGGTGGTTGTGAACACCGGTGACTACGCCGATGTGATCGCGGCCGTGCAGCAGGGCGGTTTCACCCTGCCCGAGCGGACCGCCTTGGCCGCCAAGGCCTTCCAGCACACCGCCACCTACGACGTGGCCGTGGCCAGCTGGATGACCAATGTGGCCGTCCCGGCCGCCGCGCCGGAAACCGATGCGGCGGACAAGTTCCCGGCCTGGATCGGCGCGACCTGGAACCGCGAGAACGTGCTGCGCTACGGCGAGAACCCGCACCAGGGCGCGGCGCTCTACGTCAACGAGGCCGGTCCGGCCGGGCTGGCGCAGGCGAAGCAGTTGCACGGCAAGGAGATGTCGTACAACAACTACACCGACGCCGATGCCGCCTGGCGCGCCGCCTACGACTTCGACGAGCCGGCCGTGGCGGTCATCAAGCACGCCAATCCGTGCGGCATCGCGGTCGGCGCGGATATCGCCGAGGCGCACCGCAAGGCGCACGCCACCGACCCGGTCTCCGCGTACGGCGGCGTGATCGCGGCCAACCGCGAGGTCTCCGTCGAGATGGCCGAGCAGGTCGCCGATATCTTCACCGAGGTCATCGTGGCCCCGTCCTACGCCAACGGCGCGGTGGAAGTGCTGCAGCGCAAGAAGAATGTCCGCGTGCTGGTGGCCGAGCCCGCCCAGCGCAAGGGCGCGGAGCTGCGCCCGGTCAGCGGCGGCGTGCTGCTGCAGGACCGCGACATCCTCGACGCCGACGGCGACAGCGCCGCCAACTGGACCCTCGCCGCCGGTGAGGCCGCCGACGAGGCCACCCTGCGTGATCTCGAATTCGCCTGGCGCGCTTGCCGGGCCGTGAAGTCCAACGCCATCCTGCTGGCCGACGAGGGCGCGGCCGTGGGCGTCGGCATGGGCCAGGTCAACCGGGTCGACTCCTGCAAGCTGGCCGTGGAGCGGGCCGGGGACCGGGCCAAGGGTTCGGTGGCCGCCTCCGACGCGTTCTTCCCGTTCTCGGACGGTCCGCAGATCCTGGTCGCGGCGGGCGTGCGCGCCATCGTGCACCCGGGCGGTTCGATCCGTGACAAGGACACCATCGACCTGTGCCGCGAGGCGGGGGTCACGCTGTACCTGACGGGCTCGCGCCACTTCGCGCACTGAGGCGGCGGCACAACGTCATTCACGAAGGGTGCGGATCGCGATCGCGATCCGCACCCTTCGTCGTTTCCATATCTACTTGGCGCTCAGTACTTTTCGATCACCCAGCGGGGACTTCAGCGGAATCTCCAGCGTGCCGAAGACCGCGATCATGGTGCACATCTTGCCGACGGCGGTGGGCAGGGTGCCGGACTTCAGATCCACGGTGACGGTGGACGAGGTCTCGGTGACGGCGGCGTCGACGCCGTAGCACTCCGGGGAGCCGGTCTGGAAGTTCACCGCGATCTTGTCGGGGGCCAGCCGGGTCCAGCTGTCGAAGGAGATGCTGTGCGGGCTGACGATGGTGGGGTCGGCGGTGAAGGCTCGCCCGATTTGTCCGTTGGGCGCCTCGGTGGGCGCACTGGTCGCGCTGGTGCTGGCGGTGCTGGATTTCGCTTGGCCGCCAGTGTCTTTCGAGTCGCCGCACCCCGTCACGGCGAGCCCGATCGATGCGGCCGCGGCGGCAGCGATCAGGCGGCGTCCCCTTGTCCCGGTCATGGCTGACACCCTAACGGCAGGGACCGGTCGGATGGTTCCGCGCGCGCGATCCCTTACTTTGGCGAATTTCTGGCGACGACACGCCGAAATCTTCGCAGACCCGGCGCGTATCCCTGCGCTGACCGGTGCAACGTGAGTAATCTCGATTCAGATGCGCCAATGCACTTCCGTGCCATCGCCTTACCTATGATCACCATCTCCCGAAAGGACACACCGTGGGCGACACATTGAGGGTCGGAGAAGAACTCAAGGCTGGGGAGTCGCTGACGGGTGGTGCCTACACCCTCGCGCTGCAACCCGACGGCAATCTCGTGCTCTCGGAGCCGGACGGCAACGTCGTGTGGTCGACCCTGACCCACGGCCAGGGCGTCGAGCGGCTGGCCCTGCAAGACGACGGCAACCTCGTGCTCTACAAGGGTGACGGCGCCGCCTGGTCCACCGAGACCAATGGCAAGGACGCGGACCGTCTGGTCGTCCAGGCCGACCGCAACGTCGTGCTGTACGGCAAGGACGGCAGCGCGCTGTGGTCTTCCGGCACCAACACCGACAACCCGCTGCCCGCGCCGGAGCCGGTTGCCACCCAGGCCGCCGCGGTCGAGGAGGTTCCCCCGCCGCCGCCCGCCGCGCAGACCTACACCGTCGAGCCGGGTGACACGCTGTGGGCGATCGCCGAGCGCTTCTACGGCGACGGCAACCGCTACCAGGAAATCGCCAACGCCTCCGGCATCGACAACCCGGATTCCATCAACCCGGGTCAGGTCCTGACCATCCCGTAATCGGCACTCCGCCAAGGATTCTGGGACGACAGCAAGAGGCTCCGATGCGAAAGCATCGGAGCCTCTTTCCTTTTCGTCGTTACGGGGTAACCGCTACCGGCTCGTGAACGGGAGCAGTGCCATCTCACGGGCGTTCTTCACCGCCACCGCCACCTGGCGCTGCTGCTGCGGGGTCAGGCCGGTCACGCGGCGCGACCGGATCTTGCCGCGGTCGGAGATGAACGTGCGCAGCAGGTTCACGTCCTTGTAGTCGACGGTCTCGACACCCGCTGCGATCAGGGGGTTCTTCTTCGGCCGACGGGCCTGCTCGGCACGGACCTTCTTCGACGGTGCTCGCTTCACTGCCATGTCAGCGGTTCCTCACACTCGATCGCGGATTCTTACCAGCTCGATTTGTGCACACCGGGCAGCTCTCCTCGATGAGCCATCGCGCGTACGCGTACGCGCGAAAGTCCGAACTTCCGGAGATGACCGCGCGGGCGTCCGTCCGCGGCGTCCCGATTGCGCAATCGTACCGGACTGGCATCGCGCGGCAGCTTGGCCAAGGCGGTCTGCGCGGCCAGGCGATCCTCGTCGCTGCTGGTCGGTTTGCGGATGATCTCCTTGAGTTCCGCTCGCCGTTCCGCGTAGCGGGCCACGATCAGTTTGCGCTGTTCGTTCTTCTCGATCTTCGACTTCTTGGCCATGAGATCAGCGGTCCTCGCGGAAGTCGACGTGCTTGCGGGCGACCGGGTCGTACTTCTTGAGCACCATCCGATCCGGATCATTGCGCCGGTTCTTGCGGGTGACATAGGTGTAGCCGGTCCCGGCCGTGGACTTGAGCTTGATGACAGGCCGGATGTCGGTCGATTTCGAGGCCATCTTCTCCCTTTCAGATCTTCTCGCCGCGTGCCCGCAGGCGAGTGACGACCGCTTCGATGCCGTCGCGGTCGATGGTCTTGATGCCCTTGGCCGAGACGGTCAGCGTGATGCGCCGGTCCTCGCTGGGCAGGTAGTAGGTCTTGCGCTGGATATTGGGGTTCCAACGCCGGTTGGTCCGCTTGTGCGAGTGCGATACGGACTTGCCGAAGCCCGGCTTGCGGCCGGTGACCTGGCAGATGGCCGACATGGGCACTCCCTTCCTGGGTGGTGGACGTTACTGACAATCGTTTTCGACAACGAAGTTATTCCAAGGTACATTGACTCGTCGGTAATTGAAAATCATTGTCGAAAGGGGGACCGGTGCCGTCCCAACGCAAGCCCGTGCTCGTTCTCGCGGGACTCCCCGGCCGCGCCGCCGACGGTGTGGATCGGGTCGCCCGCCTGCTCGGGTCCGAGCCCGGCACGGTGGTGGTCCGCCACGATCTGAGCGAACTGCGCGAGGGCGTGGTGCGCCGCACCGTCCGCCTCGACGGCCGCGAGTCCGTCTCCGTGCTGGAACTCGCGCACGGCTGTGTCTCCTGCACGCTGCGCGCCGACCTGCTGCCGTTCCTGTGCCTGCTGGCCGAGCGGGATTCGGTGCGGCGCATCGTGCTCGCGCTGGATCCGGCCTTCGAGGCGGAAGCGGTGTGCCAGGCCATCGAGGACGTCGTGGTGACCGGCGTCCTGGGGCGCGTCGACGGCCCGGCCGGGCGCAGCGTGCGCGTCGAGACCGTGCTCACCTGTGTCGACAGCCGGGACTGGCTGGCCGACGCCACCGGCGACGAGACCCTCGCCGAGCGCGGTCACGCCACCGCCGAGGACGAGCGGACCGTGGCGCAGCTGGCCGTGGGTCAGGTCGAATTCGCCGATGCCCTGGTGGTTTTCGACGGCGGAGCCGATCTGGTCGAGCGCGAGCGCACCAATGCCGTGCTGGCGCGGCTGACCCCGCGCGCCCCCATCACCTGGGTCGCCGCACCCGAGGTGCTCGACACCGAGGACCTGACCTGGCTGCTGCGCCGGGTCCCCGCCGACGCCCGCCGCGGCGCGGCCTTCGATCCGCACGCCCCGCTGCTGGCCGGCGAACCGCCGCTGGAGCCGGATTGCGGTGTGGCACTGGTGGAATTCGCCACCGACCGCCCCTTCCATCCCGACCGGCTGCACTCGGCCATCGACGTGCTGCTCGACGGCGTGGTGAGCGCGCGGGGCCGGGTCTGGCTGGCCACCCAGCCCGACGAGGTGGTGTGGCTGGAGTCCGCGGGCGGCGGCCTGCGGGTCGGCGGCGCGGGAAAGTGGCTGGCCGCCATGACATCCCGGGAAGTGGACGAGGTCGATCCGGAGCGCCGCACGCTGGCCTCGCTGCGCTGGCACGAGGAGTTCGGGGACCGGCACTCGTCGTTGGTGATCCTGGTCGCCGACGCCGATGCCGACGAGATCCGCCACGCGCTGCACTGGGCGCTGGTCGACGAGGACGAACTGCGGCAGGTGCGCTTCGCGCCGGAACGGGTGGCGCTGTGGGCGGACCCGTTCGGCGATCAGCACGAAGAACCGTGCGACACCACCCGATCCACACCCGTCGCGGGCGACAGCTCGACCCGAAACAACGAAAGGTGAAGTGATGAGAGAGGGAATCCATCCTGATTACCATCCGGTGGTCTTCCAGGATGTGAGCACCGGAAAGTGCTTCCTGACCCGATCCACCGCGGTATCCACCCGGACCATCGAATGGGAGGACGGCAATACCTATCCGCTACTGGTGGTCGACGTGACCTCGGATTCGCATCCGTTCTGGACCGGCAATCAGCGCGTGCTCGATACCGCGGGCCGGGTCGAGAAGTTCGAGCGCCGCTACGGCAAACGCGTTCGCGGCGGCCGCAATTCGACTACCGATAAGGAGAACTGACAATGGCCGTTCCGAAGCGCAGAATGTCGCGGGCCAATACCCACGCCCGGCGTTCGCAATGGAAGGCGACGCCGCCGGATCTGATTCCGGTGAAGGTCGGGGGAGTCGAGTACCGGATTCCGCGTCGGCTCGCGCGGGCGGTGGAGCGCGGCCTGATCGATCCGGGGAAGCTCTGACCGATCAGGCCGCTCGGGTCGCTAACCTTCCTTGGCGGCCAGGTCGACCAGCGTCGCCGCGAGGCGGAAATACTTGTTCTTGCCGAGATCGGCGATGGTCTTGATGCCCAGCGCATCCAGCAGCTTCTCGTCGTGCTTGTCGGTCAGACCGGCGAGTGCGGACGGGGGTGCGGCCAGGATGTCGTCGAGGGACTTCGTTTCGTAGGCCTTGTCGAGAGCTTTGTCGAGTACCACGCTGACGGCCACGGGGGCCTCCTTCATCTGGAACTGAGCAAGAGATCGGACGACGCCGACAATAGCCCCGAAGTTGCTGTCCCACCAGAGATCTGCCCGAGTGTTGCGGACCCGTGAACCCGCTGTCCGATTGTTTCCGGCGTGCGAAAAAGTCTTCCTAAAGTTGTGAACTCGTGGCCTGGCGACGGTATCCTCGTGCCTTGAGGGCGGGTTCTTCTGATCACAGAAGAACCCGCTCATCGCCACTTCAGGGCCAGTTCAGCGGGTGTTTCGACACCGTACGCGGACCCGTCGGCCGACATTCACACTCCGGATAAAATCCGACAAATCGACCAATTCAGTTGCTGGATGGCGTATTCGGCGCGCCCGCAACCGGAGCTTGTCCAGTTTCCACCGTCTGGTCCGAATGGCCGTCGGGTCCGGTGCCCCAGCCGGGTAACGGGACGCCCGGCAGCAACTGTTCGAGCCGGGCCAGCTGATCGGCGAACGCGGTGGCCGGGCCCTCTACGAGCGAGAAGGGGAACGGCCAGTGCCGCCCGCCGCCCAGCCGGTCCACCTCGGCCTTCAGCTCGGCGGTCGTGGCCTCCAGATCGCTGATCTCGGTGCGCAGTTCGTCGATCTTGGCGAGTGCGGCCGCCAGCCCGTCCACCACCGTCCGGTCGTGCCCCTGGGCGTCCTTGCCCAATTGCGGCCAGCCATTGAGGCCGGGCCCGCGCAACTGGGTCTGGATATCGCGCAGCACTTCGTCCTGTTCGGGTGTCAAGTCCGGTTCCTCCGTTTCCACGTCCCACTGGCCGAAATCGGCTCGGTCGGTTTGGTTCACATCGCAGCGCACGCCGTCGACCGTCACCTGCTCGCCGGTCTGATAGATCGAGATACGCGGATCGATATTCCCGCCGGACCAGGCCACCGTCTGCCACGCCCAGGTGGCGGCGCTCGTGTCCAGCGCCCGGCTCACCGGCCAGAACCCGCCGTAGATACCGACATTCGCGCGCCCGATGACGCTGGCCGCCCCGTCCAGGTAATCATTGATGGGCACCTGCTGCTGCGGGGTGGCGTCGAAATCGGCGGAGAAGTAGATGGGCCGATCCGCCCGCCCGCCGCAGCGCAGCACCCGGGCCAGCGCCGCGCGCGCGTCCGTCACGCCCGCGCCGTAGCCGTCGAGCATGCGCGCGGCGGTGGTCTCCCAGTTCGAGACGATCGAAATGCCGTGTGCGCGCAGGTCGTCCGCTTCGGCCGGAGTGAGCAGTTTGCCCGGCAGGGTGGGACCGCCGTCGGACAGATACCGGACGACGAAGTCGTACCCGGCGGCTTTGATGGCACTGGGGGCGGGCCTACCTGCGGCGTAATCCAGCCCGAAACGCATGCCTCTCACTGTAATTCGCGAGGCGGGCCCAATGTGCCGCTCTGACCGTTTTGCCCGCCGGAACGTGACGCGCCGCGAACCATCGCGGTGATCGTTCGAGAGTGGTTGACTGAGAGGCAATTTGTGATGTGCATCACTAGTTTTTCAGAAACGGAGATGACCGATGCCTGTTCGCAACGAAGCCTGGCCCCCGGGCACACCGTGCTGGGTCGACTGCCAGGTCGACGATCCGGTGAAGGCGGGGGAGTTCTATTCCGCGCTGTTCGGCTGGACCATGCAGGGCGGTGGGGAGGACGCCGGGGGCTATCTGATGGGGCTACGGGACGGGCAGGCGGTGGCCGGGATCGGGCCCAAACCCGAGGTGGGGGTGCCGTCGGTGTGGACCACGTATTTCGCGGTGGCCGATGCCGACGCCAGCGCCGAGCGGGTGACCGCGGCGGGCGGCAGCCTGCTGGTGCCCGCCTTCGACGTGATGGAGTTCGGCCGCATGTTCGTGGCCGCCGACGCCTCGGGCGCGCCCTTCGCGGTGTGGGAGGCGCGGGCGCACGACGGCGCGGCGGTGTACAACGAGCACGGCTCCTATGTCTGGAACGACCTGCACACCGGCGATTTCGAGGCCGCGAAGAGTTTCTACGGCGACGTCTTCGGCTTCACCTTCACCGAATTCGGCGACGAGGCCATGCGATACGCCACCTTCACCCCGCCCGGCGGGTCAGACGCGGTGGGCGGCATCAATGACGACAGCGTCAACGGCGTGGCCGCCGAGGTGCCCTACTGGCTGACCTGGTTCCAGTTCGAGGGCATCGACTCCGGCATCGCGCACGCGGTGGAACTCGGTGCGACCGTGCTCATGTCGGCCACCGACGGGCCGTTCGGCCGGATGGCCATCATGGCCGCGCCGCAGGGTGAACTGTTCGGCCTGCTCGATCCGACCACCACGGTGCCCGATCCGGATACCGCGGTGCTCGAGCCGGATACCACGGTGGCGCAGACCGACTGAACAGGCCGACAGCGATAAATCGTCTACCGCACCGCCGCCATGGGCGCCCGCGCCTCGCGGCGGTCCGGCGCGACCAGGATGGCGGTGATCGGAACCGCCAGCGACAGCGTGCCGATGATGAAGAACGGCACGAAGAAGTTGAACAGCACATTGCCCTGCGGCGTGGACTTGGACGGGTCCACGTGCACCTGCAGCCCGGTCAGCCCGGCGTAGTGCATGCCGGTCACCAGGATCGCGTAGACCACCGCGCCCAGCAGCACCAGCGGCACCGAGGACACCCAGAGGCTGAACCACAGGGTCAGCGCCGAGAGCACGAAGGCGATCACGTACACCGCGACCGTGGCCACCAGGCTGGTGTCCACGCTGCCCTGAATGCGAATCGCCTTCAGCAGCAACAGGTGCACGTCGCCGATGCCGAAGGCCATCACGGCCGCCGCGACCAGCAGCCGCCACCAGACCAGCCGCTTGCCGTTGATGAGCATGGCGATGAACACCGTCGCCGCGGCCAGCACCGAGAACAGCGTGATCGAGGCGTTGTCGTAGCGCAGCTGGGTGCCCTTGATGTCGAAACCCAGCATGGACACGAAGATCGGCATGGCGACCCCGACGCCGCCGATGGAGACCGCGGCCACGAACTGCCACACCAGCCGGAAGCGCTGGGTCACCGACTTGGTGGACTGGCGAATGCAGGCCAGCCCGCAAGCGGCCCCCGCGAAGGACACGATCAGTGCCAGCGCGATGACCCAGTAGCCCATCGAGAAATAGATCATCCGGTGATTCCCCCTAACCGCGAGCGGCGTTTTCGCGTTGTGCCGCCATCAGCCTTTCGATCGCGTACTCGGTGACGGCGGCGAGCGAGCGGCGCACCTCCGCCGGGTCCCGGGCGTCGATGTCCACGATCGGCACGCCGTCGCGCACGCTGAGCGCCTCGCGCAGTTCGGTGACCGGGAAGCGGGGCGCGTCCGGGAAGCGGTTGACCGCGATCAGGAACGGCAGCGATTTGGCCTCGAAGAAGTCGACGGCCGCGAAGCTGTCCTCGATGCGGCGGGTGTCGACCAGCACCACCGCGCCGATGGCGCCCTTGATCAGGTCGTCCCACATGAACCAGAACCGCCGCTGCCCGGGCGTGCCGAACAGGTACAGCACCAGGTTGCCGGGCAGGATGATGCGCCCGAAATCCATGGCCACCGTGGTGGTTTCCTTGCCGGGCGTGGCGGCGAGGTCGTCGACCCCGTCCGAGTAGCCGGTCACCATGGCCTCGGTGCGCAGCGGCACGATCTCCGAGACCGCGCCGACGAAAGTGGTCTTGCCCGCGCCGAATCCGCCCGCTACGACGATCTTGGTCGAGGCGGTGCGGGCCTCCTCGCCCGGTCGCGGGGGGTACTGCAGGGCCGGGTTGGGGAACTGCCCGGTCGTGTACGCGGGGGCCCCGTGCGGGCCACCGGGGTACCCTGCGCCGTCAAAGGGCGCGGAGTCCATGCAGGGTCCTCTCCATCAGGGAACGACGCTCGTCGAAGGTGGCCTGATCGCTCAAAGTCGAATGCACGCGCAGGGTTCCGGCGACGACGAGATCGCCGATCACCACCCGCACCATGCCCAGTGGCCGTCCCAGGTGCGCGGCGATCTCCGCGACCGAGAGCCGGGCGGTGCCCAGGCGCAGGATCTCGGTGCGCACGTCACCCGCGGGCCAATCGAAATGAGCGGTGTAGGACAGGGTTTCGACGACCGCCTCGAGCGGCAGGTCGACCGCCGGCTCGGTGCGGCCGGAGGTCAGTGCGTAGGGACGAACACGTGTGGTCGGTGGCCGATTGCCGCCACCGCCAAGGGGATTGGTCATGGGCGGCTCATCTACGAGGCCGTGCGGGCGGTGGCCGAGACCACGGACCCGACCCGGTCGACCAGCAGCGCCATCTCGTAGCCGATGCGGCCGATATCGTGCTGCTTGTTGGCCAGCACCGCCAGGTGCGAGCCATTGCCGACGCTCATGACCAGCAGGTATCCGCGCTGCATCTCCACGATGGACTGCATCACCTTGCCGCCCTCGAAAAGCTGTGCGGCACCGGTGGACAGGCTGGCCAGACCGGCGGTCACGGCGGCCAGCTGCTCACCGCGATCGGACGGCAGATGCGGGCTGGTGGCCTGCAGCAGGCCGTCCGCGGAGACCAGGACGGCGTGTGAGACGCCCGGAACCTCGCGGGTGAAGCGGGTGACCAACCAGTTCAGATTCTCGTCCGTGGTGGTGCTCTGGGTGTCGCTCATGCATGCCCTCCGTCGTTGTACTGGGAGTCGGCCCGCCCGGAACGGACGCCGCTGAGATGCCTGCTGAGGCTGTTGCGGATCTCTTCCGGATTGCGGCCTTCGCCGTCGTCCTCCTGGACGACGGCACCGGGCACCAGCTGGGCTCCGGGCCGCCGAATCGGCAGCCCGCCCTGGGTCCGGCTACTACTGGTGGGGTTGGCCGCCTCCTCGGCCGCGGCCCAGCCGGCGTCCGAGTTCGACGACCATGCCGCGCCGTTCTGCTCCCCGGCGGCGGGTTCGACCAGCCACTCGGAGACCATGCGCTGATAGATCGGGGTCGGGGCCCCGCCGACCGGACGCAGCCCGGTCGACGGCGCGGCCGGCCGCTGCGCGGCGGGTGCGGCGTCATTGCCGCGAATCTCGTTCTGGGCGTCGTCTTCCGGGGCTTCCGCCTCGGGTGCCGCGGCGACGACCTCGGCCGGGTTGCCGACGACGTAACCGTTCTCGGTCGGACGGGCCACGGGGTGCTCGCCGGTGCCGAAAGCGCTGTAGCCGTTGCCGAACGAGGTGCCGGCGCTCTCCGCCTCGGCGCTGAAGCCGTAGCCGGAGTTGTTGCCGCTGGCGGTGATCGGCGCGACCGGCTCGGGAATGTCCTCGGCCGGATCGGTGCCGCGCACCTCGCCCCAGAAGTCCATGGGCGCGGGGGCCGCCTCGGATTCCGGCTCCGGGCGCAGGATCTCCGGCTCCGGGCGCAGTGCCGTCACGCCGTAGGCGCGGGCCTCGTCGGGTTCGGTGAACGCGTCGGTGAAGCCGTCGGAGAAGCGGTCCTGCGACGCCTGCTCGCCCCGGACCGGCAGCTGACCGCGCACCGGAAGCTCGCCGCCGAAGACGGGCACCGCCGGCTGCTCACCGGTATCGCCGCCCGGCTTGCGCTGCGGCAGGCCGGAACTGGTGGTGAAGCGTCCGGTCGTGGTGGCCGGAACCGGTTCGGGCAGATTCGGCACCGGCGTCAGCCGCGGCGGCGTGATCACCGGCTGGGGCGCGGAGATCGGCCCCATGGGCACGCCGATCGGCCCGGAGGCCAACGGATTCGGAGCGGTCACCAGCGGATTCGGTCCGGTGGCCAGGGAATTCGCCCCGGGCGGCACCGGTAGCGCCGTCGGCACCGCGTACTGCCCGGTCGGATCCCCGCCGCGCTCCGGCGCGGGCGAGACCAGGCTGCCCGGCAGGTGCACGCTGGCGGTGATGCCCGGCTGCTGCACCATGGCCGAGGTGCGGCGCAGGCTCACGGTGATGTTGTGCCGCTTGGCCAGGCGGCCGACCACGAAAAGACCCATGCGGCGGGCGGTCTCGACATTGACCTCGCCACCGGAGGCCAGGCGGTCGTTGATGCCCTGCAGGTCCTCGGCGTTCATGCCGAGACCGCGGTCGGTGATCTCGATGAGGTAGCCGCCGTCCACCGCGCGCGCCACCGACACCGCCACCGGGGTGGTGGGCGGGGAGTAGCGCAGCGCGTTGTCGATCAGCTCGGCCAGCAGGTGCTCGATGTCGACGGCCGGTTCACCGGCGACGATGCCGTCGGGCACGGTGCCGATCTCGACGCGCTGGTAGTCCTCCACCTGGGAGACCGAGGACCACAGCATGTCCGACAGCGGCACCGGCGCGAGATGGCCGCGGCGCAGCGCGGTTCCGGCCAGCACCAGCAGGTTGTCGCCGTTGCGGCGCATGCGGGTGGCCAGGTGGTCGAGGCGGAACAGTGACTGCAGGCGCTCGGAGTCGTCCTCGTCGCGCTCGAGTTCCTCGATCAGGCCCAGCTGCTGCTCCACGAGGGATTGGCTGCGGCGGGAAAGGGTCTCGAACATGTTGCCGATCTGCAGGCGCAGTCGCGCCTGCTCGGCGGCCAGGTGCAGCGCCTGGGAGTGGATGTCGTCGACGGCGCGGGCCAGCTGGCCGATCTCCTCGGTGGTGTGCACGTCGACCGGCGTGATCTCCGGGGTCGCGCCGCCGGCGCGCACCACCTCGAGCTCCTGGGGCAGGTCGATGTGGGCCACCTGCAACGCATCTCGCCGCAGGCGGCGGACCGGGACGACCAGCGAGCGGGCCACGATCAGGGCCAGCGCCAGACCGGCCAGCAGCATCCCGATCACGATCGAGGTATCGCGCAGCACGTTGTTGCGGGCCTCGGTGGTGAGCTGGGCGAGCTTGTCGCCCATGGAGTTCGCGACCTGCTGGACTTCCTTGGCATAGGCGTCGGCGCTGGCGCGCAGCGAATCCTGCATGGCCGGCAGGCTGCCCGCGTCGGGCACGTTCTGCATCAGGATGCCGACGCGCGCGCCCGCACTGTCCTTGAGCACGTTGGCGTTCTCCGCCGCGTCCGGCACCAGGCCGCGGTACACCTCGATCATGGTGATCTCGGCGCCGATGGCGGTGAGCAGCTTGGTGCGCAGCGCCGGGTTGTTGCCCGCGCCCGGCACCGCGAGCATGACGCGCTCCTGGGTCAGCAGCCGCGAGGCGGTGAGCGCCGCGCCGTACTGCAGGAAGGACTGCTGCACCCGGAGGTCACCCACGGTGGGCGCGTTGGTGAGGGCCGTCTGGGTCCGGGTCTGGACCTCGTCGGCCTGATCGCCGATGGTCTGCGGGGAGCTGGTGCGCAGCGTGTTGCGCATGGTCTTGGCCACCGCGACGGCGGTGCCGAGCTCCTTGGTCACGCCGGGATCGGCGTTGGAGGCCTTGATGACGGTGTCCATGGCGGCCGTCGCCTGATCGAACTTGGCCGTGGCCGCGTCCAGCGCCGGGTCGACATCCTGGTTGCCGCCGGAGATGGCCGCGACCGCGAGTTCATTGGTGGAGGTGATGAATCCGACCGTGGCGTGCATGACGTCCATCTGGTCGGTCGCCGCGCTCAATTTCGAAATGGTCTGCAATTCGCTGTTGATGCGCAGTACCGCGAACGTCGCGGCGAGGAGCACCGGGAGCACCAGCACGATCCCGACCTTGCGGGTTACGGGCCAGTTGGACAGGCTGAATTGCCAGGACCGGGGTGCTGCTTCCATCCCGCTTCCGTCGCCTCCGCTTTCACGATTGACCCCCGGGTACGTATGCGGTTGTACGGCTTTGGGGTCGAACCCGCGCGGAACCAACTAGAGGTCTTCTTTTACGGCCTGCAACATACCGCGTGAGCTGAGTAACGGCAATTCGGGCGACTCAGAGGTTTAGTTTCCGAATGAGGGCTTGCCCCAACGCATTTCGCGCGGATTTGGGTGACACCGCAACCACTCCGCATCGGTCCTCCGGGAAACGCGCAGGTCAGCTTCCTCACTTGCCCGGCGTGTCGGAGGGGACCTTCTCAGTCACCTCTCAGTCGCTGTGGGCAGACTGATTGTCATGCGCATTCTGGTAGTCGACGACGACCGCGCGGTTCGTGAATCGCTGCGTCGCTCGCTGACCTTCAACGGGTACACCGTCGACCTCGCCGTCGACGGTCTGGACGCTTTGGAGAAGACCGCCAGTCAGCGACCCGACGCCCTCGTCCTGGACGTCATGATGCCCCGGCTCGACGGCCTCGAGGTGTGCCGCCGCCTGCGCAGCACCGGCGACGATCTGCCGATTCTGGTACTCACCGCACGCGATTCGGTCTCCGAGCGAGTGGCCGGGCTCGACGCCGGCGCCGACGACTACCTACCCAAGCCCTTCGCGCTCGAGGAACTGCTGGCCCGGCTGCGCGCCCTGCTGCGCCGCACCGCCGCCGATCCGGTCGACGCCGCCTCGGAGGCCATGACCTTCGCCGACCTGTCGCTGGACCCGGTCACCCGCGAGGTGCTGCGCGGCGAGCGCCCGATCAGCCTCACCCGCACCGAGTTCTCGCTGCTGGAAATGCTGATGGCCAATCCGCGCCGGGTGCTCACCCGCAGCCGCATCCTGGAAGAGGTGTGGGGCTACGACTTTCCGACCTCCGGCAACGCGCTCGAGGTGTACATCGGCTACCTGCGCCGCAAGACCGAGGCCGATGGTGAGGCGCGACTCATCCACACCGTGCGCGGCGTCGGCTACGTGCTGCGCGAAACCCCGCCGTAGGAGCCGAGCTCGTGGGTAGAACCGTTCCCCGGCGCCCGGTGGTGGCCGGGCTCGGCACGCGGACCGTCGCCGGTCCCGGGCCGCGGACCGAGGCGTCCGAACTGCGGCCGCCGATGCCGCTGACCCGATCGGTGTCGCTGCGCTGGCGGGTGACGCTGCTGGCCGCCTCCGTCGTCGCGGTGGCCGTGGCCTTCACCTCCATCGCCGCCTACGCCATGGTGGCGCGCTCGCTGTACGCCGACGTGGATTCGCAACTGCGGGCGCGGGCCTCGGTGATGATCGACAACAACCTCGACAGCCTCGGCTTCCAGTCGCTGGTGTTCGCCGGGCTGTACTCCAGCGATGTCGGTGTGGCCCTGGTCTTCCCGGACCAGTCACAGTACGTGCCGCCGCAGACCACCATCCCGCCGATCGGCCCGCAGGAGCGCGAGGTGGCCAGCGGCAAGCTCGGCTTCTCGCTGCGCACCGTCGACGATCAGCGGGTGCTGGCCCGGCGCACCCACTCCGGCTCCACCCTGGTGGTCTCGCAGCGGCTGCAGCCCACCAAGGAGGTGCTCGACCGGCTGGCCTGGCTGCTGTTCGTGGTCGGCGGCTGCGGGGTCATCGTGGCGGCCGCGGCCGGAACCACGGTGGGGCGCACCGGCTTGCGGCCCATCGCCCGGCTCACCGCGGCCACCGAGCGGATCGCCCGCACCGACGACCTGACCCCCATCCCGGTCACCGGCGACGACGAACTCGCCCGGCTCACCGAGAGTTTCAACACCATGCTGCGCGCCCTGGGCGAATCCCGGGAGCGGCAGCGGCGACTGGTGGCCGACGCCGGACACGAGCTGAAGACGCCACTGACCTCTTTGCGCACCAATATGGAATTGCTCATCGCCTCCTCGCGCCCGGGTGCGCCCCGCATTCCGGACGAGGACATGGCCGAGCTGCGCTCCGACGTGATGGCCCAGATCGAGGAGTTGTCCACGCTGGTGGGCGATCTGGTCGACCTGGCCCGCGAGGACGCGCCCGAGACCGTCTACGAGCAGATCGACCTCGGCGATGTGGCCGAACGGGCGCTGGAGCGAGTCCGGCGGCGGCGCACCGGAATCGAATTCGACGCCAAGCTGCGCCCCTGGTTCATCTACGGCGACGAACCGGGCCTGGAACGCGCGCTGCTCAATGTGCTCGACAACGCGGCCAAATGGAGTCCGGAGGGCGCGAAGGTATTCGTCACCATGCGTGAGAGCGGGCGCGGGCTGCTGGAATTCGCGGTCGACGACGCCGGGCCCGGCATTCCGCCCGCCGAACGCGAGTTGGTGTTCGAGCGGTTCTACCGGACCACCGCCTCGCGCTCCATGCCCGGTTCCGGGCTCGGACTGGCGATCGTGAAGCAGGTCGTGACCAAACACGGCGGCACCATCAACATCGATACTTCCGACCGCGGCGGCGCTTTGATCCGTATCGTGCTGCCTGGAGAAGGCGCTCCACCGCAATCCGTGGTGGCGGACAACTGAAAGCTCGGCGAAAAGCAAGCACGGTCTCAGTCCACTCTCAGTCGTTCCCGCCAGGCTTGGCGACGAGACTCGAGGAGAAAACGAGAAATGACCGAGGATTCGAACCAGCGGGGCACCGAGCCCGAGCGCAACGCCGCCGAGGCCGCCCAGCCGAACCCGCCCGCGACGCCGGGCGCCGAACCCGCCGCGCCCGAAACCCCAGAGACCACCGCCTCGGGCCTCCCCAAGCGCGACCCCAGCGGCACGGCCGCTCCCGAGGCCCCCGCGGCCGCGGACAAGCCCTTCGACGGCTTCGATGCCGCGGCCCCGCGCCCGCATCCCGCCGCGCCCGCCGGTTTCGGTGCGGCACAGTCGTTTTCCGGCGGCGCCGCACAGGCCCAGGGCCCCGGCGCCCCGCAGTCGCAGGGTTATGGCGTTGCGGGACAACCGGGTTCGGGTCCGGTCGGACCGCAGGGGCAGCCGCCCGCGCCGGGACCGTACGGCGCTGATCCGGCCACCCAGGTCATTCCGGGGGCGCAGCACCCCGGCGCTCCTGCCTACGGTGCGGCTTTCGGTGGGGGGCAGGCCTATTCGGAGCAGTTCGGCGGCAAGCATCCGACCCAGGAGATTCCGGTCGGCGCCGCCCAGCCGCCCTACGGGCAGGCGTACGCGGCGTCGGGGGCCGGGTACGCGACCGGTCAGCATCCGGCCTACGCGACGGGACAGCATCCGACACAGGTGATTCCGGGCCAGCCGGGACAGCCGGGCGTGCCCTACGGCCCGCCGCCGCAGAAGCGGTCCGGCAAGGCCGGTCTGGTCGCGGGTGCGGTGGCGCTGGCATTGCTGAGCGGCGGTATCGGCGGCGGCGTGGTGGCCCTGGCCAACCACAACGACTCCCATACCACCGTCACCAACGCGCTGGAGCAGCCGGTCGGCAAGGGCAAGGCCGAGCCCGCCCCCGCCGGATCGGTGCAGGCGGTGGCGCAGAAGGTGCTGCCGAGCGTGGTCATGATCCAGGTGGCCGGGACCCGCGCCGAGGGCGAGGGCTCCGGCGTGATCCTGTCCTCGGACGGCTTGATCCTCACCAACAATCACGTGGTCAGCGGAGCGGGACAGAACGCCAAGCTGACCGTGGCCTTCAGTGACGGCTCGACCTCCCCGGCGACGGTGGTGGGCGCGGATCCGATCTCGGACATCGCGGTCATCCGGGTCACCGGCAAGACCGATCTCAAGCCCATCGAGCTGGGTCAGTCCGCGAATCTGGCGGTCGGCCAGGGCGTGGTGGCGGTCGGTTCGCCGCTCGGCCTGGCGGGCACCGTGACCAGCGGCATCGTGTCCTCGCTCAACCGTCCGGTCTCGACCAGCGGCGAGCCGGGCTCGCAGGGCACGGTCATCGACGCCATTCAGACCGACGCCGCCATCAACCCGGGCAACTCCGGCGGCGCGCTGGTCGATATGGACGGCAAGCTGATCGGCATCAATACCGCCATCGCCACCATGGGCACCGCCGAGTCGGCGGGTGCGCAGAGCGGCTCCATCGGCCTGGGCTTCGCCATCCCGGTGGATACCGCGCGCCGGGTGGCCGACGAGCTGATCAAGAACGGCAAGGCCACCTACGCCCAGATCGGCATTACCGTGAAGGCGCAGGACGACGTGAACGGCGCGCGCGTCATGGACGTGTCGCCGGACGGCCCGGCCGCCAAGGCGGGCATCCCGAAGAACGCCATCATCACGAAAATCGATGACCAGGTGGTGGATTCGGGTAATTCACTGATCGCCGCGGTGCGCTCGCACCGGCCCGGCGACAAGGTCAAGGTGACCTACACCGATGACCAGGGCAAGAACCCGAAGACCGTCGAGGTGAC
Organism: Nocardia sp. JMUB6875; assembly: GCF_041154655.1. Lineage (NCBI taxonomy): Bacteria > Bacillati > Actinomycetota > Actinomycetes > Mycobacteriales > Nocardiaceae > Nocardia > Nocardia sp. JMUB6875. The sequence continues at coordinate 65,500 of NZ_BAAFGR010000004.1, read as the reverse complement.
CCTCGGCGAGGCAGCAGTGGAGGGCGGCCGATGATGATTCACCAGAAGGACCGGGAAGCGACACCGACGATCCGTGTCACCGCGGACGGGGGATGGGAGCTGTTGTCGGACAAGGACGCTACGGTGAGCACCATGGAAATCGATGCCGCTGTGGCGGGCCGTGCTCTTGTCGTGGTCGTCGACGACCGAACCGCCCATGGCGGCGTGGACTCGCTGGGTCCGCTGGTCACCGAACTACTCACCGAGGCCGGGTTCCTGGTGGACGCCTCGGTGTCGGTGCAGGCCGATGAGGTGGAGATCCGCAATGCGCTCAATACCGCGGTGATCGGCGGTGTCGACCTGGTCATCTCGGTCGGCGGCACCGGCATGTCCCCGCGCGATGTGACGCCGGAGGCCACCGAGGAGGTGCTGGACCGGGTGCTGCCCGGCATCAGCGAGGCGCTGCGCTCCTCCGGGCTGGCCTCGGGTTCGCTGGACGCCGGGCTCTCGCGCGGGCTGGCCGGCGTCTCGGGCAGCACGCTGGTGGTGAACCTGCCGGGTTCGCGCGCCGCCATCCGGGACGGCATGGCCACCCTGGGCCCGCTGGCCAGCCGCGTCATCGATGAGCTGTCCGGCCTGTCGGAATGACCGACGCCGAAAACCCACCCGAATCGAAGGACTCCGCCGAGCCGGAGCCGAAGGATTCCCCCGAGTCACCCCGTCCGGCCGAGCGCCGGGCGGGGTCTCGTCGTTTGACGCCCGCCGAGCGGGCCCGCCTAGCGCGCATCTTCGGTGACGAGCTGCCGTCCACGACCAAGGACGAGCGCACTCCCGAGCCCGAATCCGGTCGTGGCACCGATGAGTGGCTGCGTTCCCAGGTCCCGCCACATCACGGTTGAATCACGCTCGCATTGCGGGTGCTGAATATTTGCCATGGCTCTCACGTGGGGGATTTCCGTGTCCTTAATGAATTTGTTGCCATCTGGTAGCTGTTGTGGCTAAGGTCTCTCTCGGGTCAACAAAGCTACGGCTCTATCAGGTTTGAGTAGCGTGCTTGTGCGTTGCTCGGGGTGGCAAAGCCATGCCGTAGTGACCTCTTCAACCCCGGTGGTCGGGGTTGTCCGCAGAAAAACTGATGAGGGAACTATGAGCGAGAACCGGACTGCCGGTTTGCGGCGTGCCGCCCGTATCGCGGGTATCGGCGCGGCCGCCTCCGTGGCCTTGGGCCTGATGTCGACCGGCGCCGCCAACGCCGACACCTTCGTGCCGTTGCCGGACGGTCACAAGGTCGGAGCGGGCGTCACCATCGATCGTGTCGGCGAGCACGCCGTCATCTCGCCGTCGCTGTCGGCGAACGGCGCGGGGCGCACCGCCTGGCTCTCGGGCAAGGTCATCGCGAACGTCGACACCCCGGACGGCACCGTCGGCCCGAACAACGGCCCGAAGAACGGCCCCGGTTCGAACAACTCCTCGACCCACGGCACCTCGCAGGTCAACACCGGTTACATCATCGGCTGCCAGGTGAACATCTCCGACACCGCGATCAGCGCGGGCGTCTCCGGCGGCGTGAACCTCGGTGGCGCGAACGCGGGCGGCTCCGTCGGCCTCAACCTCGGCCCGGGCCAGGTCACCTTCGTCCAGGTGCAATCCAAGGACATCCCCAAGTCGGGCACCTACTCGATCGACTACAAGGACGTTCCGGTCGACGTGCAGGGCTGCGCGGGCTACGCCCAGGCGCGCGCCTACACCGTCGTCGAGGTCATCGGCGACAACTACTCGAAGACCACCCTCTACGGGCAGCCGTTCAGCCTCGGCTGACGTTCGGTCACCAATTCATTTCTCGCGTAAGCGAATTCGACCCTAGAGGGAAACAATCATGAACGTTCGCAAGACGATGGCGCGGGCCGCCGGCGTGGCCGCGGCCGCCACTGCCGCCCTGGGCCTGCTCTCGACCGGCGCGGCCAATGCCGACACCTTCGTGCCGCTGCCCGGCGGCTCCATCACCGAGACCATGGACGACGGCACCGTCGTGACCATCTCCATGACCGGTGAGTCGGCCAACATCAACCCGTCCATGGGCTCCACCCCGCTGCACCGCAACGCCTGGGTCTCGGGCACCGCGCGGGTGACGCTGTCGGGCACCAACGGCGCCGTCGGCGGCAAGATCGTCCCCGGCTACGTGGTGGGCTGCCAGGTCAACATCTCCGGTGGCGGCGCCAGCGGCGGCGCGAGCGGCGCGCTCGACGCGGGTGACCAGGTCTCGGTCAACAAGTCCGGCACCGGCCTCAACGGCGGCGGCAACCTGACCCTGGGTCCGGGCCAGTCCAAGGCCTTCTACCTGCTCGACCAGGAAGCGCCGGACGACTTCGGCAGCGAGGCGCACTACGTGCGCAACAAGTTCTCCGGCAGCTCGGGTTCGGTGAGCTGGTCGGATGAGACCATCGGCCTCAACGGCTGCGGCGGCTACGCCCAGGCCCGCTCGTTCGTGGCGGTCCAGGTCGAGACCGACAACGTCATCACCGCCTACACGCTGTGGGGTCAGCCCTTCAGTCTCGGCTGATCCAGTTTCCGCTCAGCGGAAACCCAAGGGGCCCGGTGCTAATCGCACCGGGCCCCTTTTGCTATGTATGAATTTCTCGACATACCTGCGGGTTTGTGTTCGGGAGTGAGCGGTCTTGTTCGCTCACGTCTCAAAGCTCACAGCGGTGATGTAAAGTGCCCTCCGTCGCTACGCGAAAAGAAATTGTTACCAGTAACACAGTGGCAACAATGTGGCGACAAACTCTACCGGGGATTCGGCCAGGATCCCATTTCAACCTCGGTGGTCGAGGTTGAACCGCTAGAACCTGATGAGGGGAAGTATGAGCGAGAACCGCACCCACGGTGTGCGTACCGCGGCCCGTTTTGCGGGCATCGGCGCGGCCGCGGCCGTGGCCATCGGCCTTATGTCCACCGGTGCCGCGAATGCCGACACCTTCGTGCCGTTGCCGGACGGCCAGAAGGTGAACCCGGCGGGCACCGTCACGATCACCCGTACGGGCGAACACGCCATCGTGTCGCCGTCGCTCGCAGCCAACGGTGCCGGCCGTGTGGTCTGGGTGAGCGGCAACGCCTCCGCGGTGATCACCGATACGCCGGAAGGCACCGCGGGCCCGAACAACGGCCCGGCGGGTGGCGCCGGAACGAACAACTCGTCCACACACGGGATTTCGCAGATCAACACCGGCTACATCGTCGGCTGCCAGATCTCCATCGGCGAGGACGCGATCTCGGCCGGCATCTCCGGCAGCGTCAGCCTGAACAGCGCGGGCGTCGGCGGTTCGCTCGGCGTCAGCCTCGGCCCGGGCCAGGTTGCCTTCGTGCAGATCGACTCGAAGGACGTCCCCAAGGCGGGCACGTACTCCGTCGAGTACCGCGATGCGGAGATCGAGATCCAGGGTTGCGCGGGTTACGCCCAGGCGCGTGCGTACACCGTCGTCGAGATCATCGGCGACCACTACTCCAAGACCACCCTCTACGGCCAGCCTTTCAGCATCGGCTAAGTGGTCTCCGCCCGCCAAAACCTTTCTCGCGTAAGCGAATTCAAAACCTGAGGGACAAACCAGAAATGAACATCCGTAAGACCGTGGCGCGGGCAGCCGGCGTGGGTGCCGTCGCCACCGCAGCTCTTGGCCTGTTCTCCGTCGGCGCCGCCAACGCCGACACCTTCGTGCCGCTGCCGGGCGGCGAAATCACCCAGACCCTCTCCGACGGCACCGTGGTCACGGTCAAGCTGGTCGGCGAGTCGGCCAATATCAGCCCGTCGATGGGTGCCACCCCCGTGCACCGCAACGCCTGGGTCTCGGCCTCGGCGCAGGTCCACATCTCCGGTGACACCACCGCCACCGGCGGCAAGATCTTCCCGGGCTACGTGGTCGGCTGCCAGGTCAGCATCGACGGCGGCAACGTCAGCGGCGGCGCCAACGGCGGCGTGGAGTGGGACAGCGAGGGTAATGGCAAGCCGACTGCCAGCATGAGCACCGGTGCCAACCTGACCCTGGGACCGGGCCAGGCCAAGTCCTTCTACGTTCTCGACCAGGAAATGGCCGACGACTTCGGCAACGAAGTCCACAAGAAGCGCAACAAGTTCAGCGGCACCGACGGTTCGGTCACCTGGTCGGATGAGACCATCGGCCTCAACGGCTGCGGCGGCTACGCGCAGGCTCGTGCCTTCGTGAGCGTCGAGGTCGAGACCGACAACGTGATCAGCTGGGTCACCCTGTGGGGCCAGCCCTTCAGCCTGGGCTGAGTTCCCGCGCTGTTGTAATACCAACGGACCCGGCGCTTTTCGCGCCGGGTCCGTTTGCGTTGTCCGCCTTCAGCTTTCGTGTTTGCCGCCCGCGCTGCGTTCGGCCAGCAGGTCCCGGATCTGGTGCAGCAGTTCGTTGTCCGAGAGTGCGGCGTCCTCGGCGGTCCCGCCCCAGCGGGCCTTGGCCCGGTTGGCCGGGACCACCACGATGAAGTACAGCAGCGCCGCGATGATCACGAAGTTGATCGCCGCGGTGATGATCGGCCCGACGGCCACGAAGGTGGCGGGCTTGCCGGCCACCAGTTGGAAGCCCAGCCCCAGATTGTCGGTCTTGCCGAATACCGCCAGCAGCGGGGTGATGATGCCGTCGCTGAACGCGGTGACGATGGCGACGAACGCGGTGCCCATGACGACCGCCACGGCCAGGTCGACCACATTGCCGCGGAGCAGAAAATCCTTGAAACCCTTGAGCATTGCCGAAACTCCTCTACCTGAGGGATCGAACGCAGTGTTATGGGGTACCGGGCGATGCTAGTTCACGGGCGCGCCGGTTCAGTGGAACACCACCGTGAGGGCGCTGCGCAGGGAGGCCGCGGCCACCGCGGTGGCGCGCCGGGAATCCAGGGCCACCAGCACCACGCGGTCGGTGCGGCCGCGCGCGTCCTCCGTCCCCGATACCAGCACCACGGCCGCGTCGGCGGCCAATAGCCGTGCTGGACGGCCACTTCCGCCCGAATCCTCGCCCGCCACCACGTCCACCCGGTCCCCGGCGCGCAGGATCTCGGCAACGGCGTTGTCCGCCAGGCGAATCGGCACGATGCGCGCATCCGGCGCGTGCGCCGCGACGGCCGCCAGCCGCGGTCCCACCACCCGCAGCTCGGTGACGATCTCCCCGGCCGCCAGCGCGCCCGCCAGCGTGGCGCCGCGCAGCCGCCCGGCCTCGCGCACGGCCCCGGCGGGCAGCGTGGCCGTCTCCCGCGGCGCGGACCGCAGATCGCCGTCGCCGAGCACCCGGCCCGGCGGCAGGTCCCGCGCGGCCACCAGCACCTCGGTGCGCCCGGCGGCGGGATCGGTGCGAACGGCGAGGAAGGCCGCCAGAACGAGCAGCGCGACCGCCCCGACCCGGCGGAGCAGTACGGTGTCCGCCCAGGTCGGGCGGCTGCGGAACTCCCGGAGGAAGGCTCGGTACGGTCGCGTCATGCCGGGCAGCCTACGACCGCCCGAACGCCGACATGCCCGGGGGAAACCCGGGCTGTGGATAACAGAGAGGCTGTGGAAAAGCTCGAATCAGGCGGCGGAGGTGGAGCCGCTCGCCGAAGCGGTCGAGGCAGCCGGAGCCGGCGCGCTCGACGCGGTGGAGCTGGAGCCATTGTCGGAGGAAGACGGCTTGGCCGGCTCTGAGGAGGTCGAGCCGTTGCGGCTGTCGGTGCGGTAGAACCCGCTGCCCTTGAAGACGATGCCGACCGAGTTGAACAGCTTGCGCAGCTTGCCATTGCACCGATCGCAGGTGGTCAGTGCGTCATCGGAGAAGGACTGCACGATGTCGAACTTGTTGTCGCACTCGGTGCATGCATACGAGTAAGTAGGCATCGGGTAACCTCCACGCTCTTCGTCGATTTAGCACTCTACAGCTGGCAGTGCCAACGCTGCCAATCGGGTGTCAATTCCCGACGTGATCTTCGAGCCTCCGCAGCCCGCCGAACGGGGTCAACGCCCATCCCATTCGATGGTCGTGGGACTCCTCCGGCAAACGCCGCACGAGTTCGTCGTCGCGCACCACCGCGACCAATCGCGCATCGGCGCGGCATGCGCCCAAACTGCGATCGTAATAACCCGCGCCGCGTCCCAATCGGACTCCCCGCTCATCGACCGCCAATGCCGGAACCAGAATGGTCGCCGCCATTGCGATCCCATTCGCGACCGGGGCGCCCGACGGTTCCCGGAGGCCGAACCGGCCGCGCCGCAAGCCCTCCGGACCGGTGTACTCGGCCCATTCCAGGGGACCGGGCTCACCGGTCACGGGGAGCAGTACCCGCGCGCCCGCGGCGCGCAGCGCGTCCAGCATGGCGAGCGAGCCCGGCTCGCCGCCGACGGGCACGTAGGCGCAGACCACCTCGCCGCCGAGATCCGCGGCGGCCACCGCCGCGGCGAGCGCCGCCGCCTCGCGCGCGCGGACCTCGGCGGGCAGCGCCTTGCGGCGCGCGAGGATCTCCTCCCGCCAGGCCCGTTTGTCGCGTTCGTCCGTCACGCACCCAACCCTAGGGCGGGCGGGGTCAGCGATCCGAGCGCGGGCGGGTGAGGGTGAACGTGTCGATCGCCTTCAGCTCGCTGGTCGGCCCGGTGAGCGCGTAATAGGTGCCCTTGATCGTGGTGTCGCCGCCCGGCCGTCCGGCATCCACGTCGAAAGCGCAGAAGCCGTAGGGATGTTCGGCGTCCTTGAACGCCGACCAGGGCGCGTCCTCGAGCACGTACACCGGCGTCTTCTTCCCGGTGGCCGGGTCCGCGGCGCCGACGGCGGTGATGACGCGGCACTTGTCGCCGGGGAAGAACAGCTGGTTGGACGGCGCGGAGGTGCCGCCACCGCCGATCACCAGGTGCACGGTGCCCTTGCTGGTGTCGACGAGGTCCTTGCGGGTGTCGGCGGGCTTGGGTGTGAGGGTCTCGGACCCGGTCACCCCGCGCACGGGATGCGAACGCTCGTAATGGTGTTCGTGCCCGCACAGCACCAGGTCGACCTGGTACTTGTCGAACAGCGGCAGCCAGTCCTGCCGGATGCCCAGATCCGCGCCGTTGAACTTGTCGGCCGAGGAGATGGCGACCTGGTGCATGAACACCACCACCCAGTCGATGCCCTTGTCGGCGCGCGCCCTGGCCAATTCGGCTTCCAGCCACCGCTTCTGGGCCCCGCCGCTATACCCCTTGACGTAGCTGTTGCCGCCGTCCTGCAGGCAGATGTCGTCATTGGCGACCGCGATGACGCGCACGCCACCGACAGTGAAGGAGTACCAGAGGCCCTTGGCGTGCTCCTCGGCCCCGGCGTCGGGCACCGTGAAATAGGTCTGGAAGGCGGCGAAGCCGATCGGCCCGTTGCCGAGTTCGTTCTCGTGGTTGCCCGGCGCGGGCATCCAGGGCCGGTAGCGCGCGGAGCGGGAGTTGTTGGCCCACCAGTCGTTCCAGGTGCGCAGCCGGTCGGTGGCGATATTGGCGTAGCAGAGGTCGCCGTTGACCAGGTTGAACAGCGGGGCCAGCGATTCCACGGCGGAGGTGACGTCGCCGGCGTACTGGGAGCCGAGGTTGTCGTTGAGGGCCTTGCCGTCGACGATCTTGCCGACGGTCGGGGTGCCCTGGTCGCCGAAGCTGGTGAACCGGAACCTGGCGCGGCCCGCGGGCGCGGTGCGGATGGTGCCGAGCTCCGGCGGCGCGCCGTCGTGCCCGGCGGCGTAGACGTAGTCGGTGTCGGGGGACAGGCCGGTGAGGCGCGCGTGGTGGGCCTGAATCTCGATGCCGGACTTGGCATCCCGATAGGTCCGGGTCTGCGCCTGGACGCTCTTGCCGAAGCCGGCGTCGGCGGTGCCGTAGCGCACGGTGGGCGCGGTCACCGAGCCGGTGGTGTGCCAGCTGACCACGACCTCGCGCGCGGCGTCGGCCCCGAACTGCAGGTGCAGTCCCGAAACCCGCGGCGCGGCAGCGCGATCGGGGGTGGTCACCAGTTCGGCCGAGCGCGGCCAGGCCGCGGCGCCGGATCCATTGCCGCGCAGTGCCACGGCACCGCCCGCACCGGCCGCGATTCCGGCGATGCCCGCGATGGCCGAGGCCCCGAACAGCCGGCGGCGGCTCAGGCCGCGCCCGGCATCGGGGGAGTTCACGGCCGGTGTGGCGGGATTCTCGGGGGTGGAGTCCGGGCTGTGGGGATCCTCACGGTCGGTCATAGGTGTCAGTCAACAACCGCTGGGTACGACCTAGATCACGGCGCGGCGAACGCCAAATGAAATGAACGGGTCGGTCTGCCAGATGGGCCCGGGTCGGCGTTCGGTGCGCCCTCGGCCGTCCGGCCCCTTAGGCTCTCGGAGATATCGAGGCGGCCACGAGCGACTTCGAGCAGATGACGATGGATAGGGTGAATTTCATGACAGCTAATGGCGGCGGAGCCGTGTCGCCCGGCGGAGCAGACGCCTGCTTCCGCACCGCGGTGGTTCCCGCGGCGGGGCTCGGCACCAGGTTCCTGCCCGCGACCAAGACGGTGCCCAAGGAGCTGCTGCCGGTGGTCGACACCCCGGGCATCGAATTGGTCGCCGCCGAGGCCGCGGAGTCCGGCGCCAACCGGCTGGTGATCGTGACCTCGCCCGGAAAAGACGGCGTGGTCGCGCATTTCGTCGAGGACCTGGTGCTGGAGAGCACCCTCGCCGAGCGCGGCAAGTTCCATCTGCTGGAGAAGGTGCGCAAGGCCCCGGGGCTGCTGGACGTGACCTCGGTGGTGCAGGAGGAGCCGCTGGGTCTGGGTCACGCGGTGGCGCAGGCGGAATCGGCGCTCGACGACGACGAGACCGCGATCGCGGTGCTGCTGCCCGACGACCTGGTGCTGCCCTCGGGCGTGCTGGAGTTGATGGCGAGTGTGCGCTCGGCGCACGGCGGTTCGGTACTGTGCGCCATCGACGTGCCGAAGGAACAGGTCAGCGCCTACGGCGTTTTCGACGTCGAGGAGCTGCCCGACGGGCCGTCGGATGTGCTGAAGGTCAAGGGCATGGTGGAGAAGCCGGCCGTCGAGGACGCGCCCTCCACCTTCACCGCCGCCGGGCGATACCTGTTGGACCGCGCCATCTTCGACGCGCTGCGCCGCATCACCCCGGGCGCGGGCGGCGAACTGCAGCTGACCGACGCCATCGCGCTGTTGATCGCGGAGGGCCACCCGGTGCACGTGGTGGTGCATCGTGGGTCGCGACACGATCTGGGCAACCCGGGCGGTTATCTTCGTGCTGCGGTCGATTTCGCTCTGGAACGCGAGGAATACGGTCCGGCCCTGCGCGAGTGGCTCGAGCAGCGGTTGGCGCCGGGCTGGAATCCCCAGCTGACCTCGCACGAATAGAGTTCGTGCGCGGGAAGATGGAACCTCGTGCGCGGGAACATGGATAGGGTGCGCACCGACACAGGCGAATCGGTCGCGACGGACGCGGCGGGCGAGACAACGGAAGGGCGGCATGCGCTCGGTTGAGGATCAGCAGATCAAGGTGACCGCCGCGGCTGTGGCCCCGCGGCCGGTTCGGGTCGCGATCAGCGAGGCCCAGGGACTGCTGTGTGCCGAGGATGTGGTGACCGAGCGCCCGCTGCCGGGTTTCGATCAGGCCGCCATCGACGGATACGCCGTGCGCAGTGTGGATGTCGCGGGCGCGGGCGCGAATATCCGCGACGAGGACGGCAATTCGGTGGATCTGAGCCTGCCGGTGGTGGGCGAGGTGGCCGCGGGTTCGCGGCAGCCGATCCGCCTGCAGCCCCGCCAGACCGTGCGGGTGGACACCGGCGCGCCGCTGCCCACCCTCGCCGATGCCGTGCTGCCGCTGGAGAACACCGACGGCGGCCGGGCCCGGGTGAAGGTCTACGAACCGGTGCGCTCGGGCGATTACGTGCGCCGCATCGGCGATGACGTGCAGCCCGGCGATCTGGCCGTGCGCGCGGGCACCATCATCGGCCCGGCCCAGGTGGGGCTGCTGGCCGCGGTGGGCAAGGACAAGGTGCTGGTGCATCCGCGCCCGCGCCTGTCGGTGCTGTCGGTGGGCGGCGAGCTCGTCGATATCGACCGCACTCCCGGGCCTGGTCAGGTCTACGACGTGAACTCCTACGCCCTGGCCGCGGCCGCGCGCGACGCGGGCGCGGACGTGAACCGGGTCGGCATCGTCAGCTCCGATCCCAAGCGGCTGCGGGATGTGGTGGAGGGCCAGCTGGTTCGCTCCGAGGTCGTGGTGATCGCGGGCGCGGTCGGCGGCTGGGCCTCGGAGCAGGTGCGCGAGGCCCTGGAGGGTCTGGGCGAGCTGGAGATCACCCGGGTGGCCATGCATCCGGGTTCGGTGCAGGGTTTCGGCCTGCTCGGCCGCGACGAGGTGCCGACCTTCCTGCTGCCCTCGAATCCGGTTGGCGCGCTGGTGGTTTTCGAGGTCATGGTGCGGCCGCTCATCCGGATCGCGCTGGGCCGCCGCCATCCCATGCGGCGCGTGGTGCGGGCGCGCACCATCCTGCCGATCGCCTCGATCCCGGGCCGCCGCGGTTACCTGCGCGCGCAGCTCATGCGCGACGAGCAGACCAGCGACTACCTGGTGCAGCCGCTGGGCGGGCCGAACGGCGCGTCCTCGCATCTGCTGGCCACCATGGCCGAGGCCAACAGCCTGATCGTCATCGATCCGGACGTCACCGAGGTGCGTACGGGGGACGAGGTGCGGGTCGCTTTCCTCGCGCAGCGTGGGTGAGGCGTGGACATGAACGTCTTCCGGACCGCCCAGCATCCGGGGTGGCCCGCGCATCTCGGGCCGGTGCGCGTCGCGGCGGGCACCGTGACGCTGCGGCCGATCCGGCTGCGTGACGCCTCGGCGTGGAGCCGGATTCGCATCCGGGACCGGGATTATCTGGAGAAGTGGGAGCCGACGGGCCGCGGCCCGTGGGAGGCCCGCAACCATTCCAGCAACTGGCCCGCGCTGTGGTCGGCGCTCAAGGCCGAGGCCCGGCGCGGCGCCATGATCCCGTTCGTCATCGAGGTGGACGGCTCGTTCGCGGGCCAGCTCACGGTGGGCAATATCGTGCGCGGCGCACTGCGTTCGGCGTGGATCGGCTACTGGGTGTCGAGCGAGCTGAGCGGCCGGGGCGTGGCCACCGCGGCGCTGGCGCTGGGCCTGGACCACTGCTTCGGCGAGGTCGGCCTGCATCGGGTGGAGGCCACCGTGCGCCCGGAAAACCTTGCCAGCCAGGCGGTTCTGCGCAATGTCGGCTTCCGCGAGGAGGGCCTGCTGCAGCGCTACCTCGATGTCGACGGCGCCTGGCGCGACCACCTGCTGGTCGGCATGACCGTCGAAGAGGTCTCGGGCACGGTGGTGGACAGGCTGATTCGCGCCGGACGCGCCACCAAAGCCTGAAAACTAGCTGTGTGTTTCCACCTTACGGGGTGGTTGTTACTAGTGTTGCGGGTGTGGTCGGCGCGCCTGTGGGGAATTACCTTGCGGTGGATTTACCCTACGGACGTCGGTGGTGCGTCCGCCTACCAACCGGTAGGCGCTGCGGTGCACGTCGAAGGGACAGCTATCTGGGCGGGACGGAGGTGTGACGGCAATGCCGAATTCGATCTTGTGGATCGGTTTGGTGGTGCTCTGGGTCTTCGTCCTGTTCCCCATGCTCGCCAACCGTCATCCCCGCATCCGTCAGCACACCGACGCCGCCCTGTCCACGCGGGTGTTGCATCGCGGTGGTGCCAAGCGACGCACCAGGAAAGGTCCGGCGACCGGACATGAGACCGACCCGGACTACGTGCCGGTTCGCAGGAAGCTTCAGCACCCGAGCGAGGATCCGGAGGATCGGATGACCAGATCGGACGATAGCCCCACTGCGTCGGACGAGAAGGAAGTCGAGACCGAGGGGCCGGGGGACGGGGCCCAGGTGACCGCCGAAGCTTCCGAGCCCGAGAAGGATTCGGTCGAGGTCGTCGCCGAGGCGGAGGAGGAAGCCGAATCCGCTTCTGCCGCAACAGAATCCGAGACGGAACCCGAAACCGCAACGGACGAGGGGGAATCCGGGACCGGCAGCCTCGATGAGGCGGATGCCGAGACCGACAGTACCGACGAACCCGAACCCGAGCCGGAGGCCCCCCAGCGCGCCCGTATGCCCGCGCTGCGCGAACCCGAGCCGGAACCGGAACTGGATTCCGACGACGAGGATTTCGTGCCCACCCGGCGCGGACGCGGCGGCTACGACCCCGAGGCCGACGCCGCCGCCCGCGCGGCCCGCTACACCTTCCGCCAGCGCGCCGTGCTGGGCCTGGTGCTGTCCACGCTGATCTTCGCCGCCGCCGGATTCGCCGTCCTGCCGGTGTTGTGGTGGCTGGCGGCCCTGTCCGGCGCGGGCCTGGTGGGCTACCTCGCATACCTACGCAAACAGGTCCGCCTGGAGGAGGACATCCGGCGTCGCCGCGCCGCCCGTGCGGCCCGCCGCCGTACCGAGGAGGCCGAGGAGCCGCCCGCCACCCGCGAGCGTCCCCGCCCCGACCGCGAGCAGACCCGCACCCAGCTGCGTCGCGCGGTCCTGGTCGAATCCGATGACGAGGATCCGCTTTTCGAGCACCTGGAGCTGTTCGACGCCGCGGCCGCCCGCGCGACCCGGCAGCGGGCCACCGGCGGCCGGGAGTACCGCGCCGTCGGCGAATAGCCCGGAGCAACGAGAAGGGGCCCGGCCGTCAGGCCGGGCCCCTTCTCTGTCTGCGCTCAGTTCGGGATCTTCTGCTCGATCAGTTCCGCGAGAGTCCGGAGCTTGGCGGCGAATTCGCGGGCCGCGTCCGGATGATCGGTGGAGCCCTTCACCACCTTCTGCGTCAGCGCGGCGAGCCGGGACTCGACGGAGCTGAACACATCCGTGGTCTGCGGCTGCTCCTGCTCGGCGAGATCCCCGCGCAGCCACGCCTGCAGCCGCTGTACGACCTCCTGCTCGTCGTAGTCGTCGCGCAGCACCGCGACCGCCTCGCGGAGCTTGCCCGCGGTGACCTTCACATCGGCGGCCAGCGTGGTGTACACGGTGACCGCCGCCTCCTCGCCGTGCGCCGCGGCCACCGGCAGCAGTTCGCGGATCTGTCCCTCGTTGATGGACGGCGCGACCGGATGCAGCCGCGCGGCCAGCGGCCAGGCCCGGATCAGCTTGTGCGCGTAGGACCGCTGCATGTCCCAGCGCTTCTCGACGTAGTCGTCGAAGGTGGCGTGATCGGCCCGGTAGAGGCGACCGTCGCGCACGATCTGCAGGGCGCGCCCGGCGGTCCAGAATGCCACCCGCAAGGCGTCGATGGAGGATTCGCAGACCTCGAGCTGTTCGGACTCCGAACGGCTCAGCGGGCCCTCGCCGCCCGTGGCGGGCAGGGGCAGGTCCAGCACCGAGGGCGCGGGCGCGGCCGCCGCGGGTACCGGATCGGGTGGCGCGGGTTCGGGTTCGGCGGCGATCACCTCGAGCACCGGCCGGACCGCCTCGGCGGCGGGTCCGGCCTTCGGCGCGGTGACGGTCTTCGCGGCGGCCTTCGGTTCGGCCTCCGCTGCGCCGGGCGACATCAGCACCGCGGTCGCCGCCTTCGACAGTTGCGGCGTGCGCGGCCATTTGGCGTCGCGCAGCGGCGAGACCGGGGGAGTGTGCTCGGCCTCGTCGGAGAGCGGGTTGCGGCCCAGCCCGCCGCCACCGATGGAACTCTTACGACGCTGCGGTGGCATCAGGCAGACACCTCCACCGGTACGAGGTCGGCCGCCGCGGCCTCGAGATACGGTCGCACCAATTCGTCACCGACGGCACGATATTCGCCGAGATCCTCGATCGGGTTCTCGGCCCCGTCGCCGACTTCGCCGTCGGCGGCCTCGCGATACCACTTCCAGGCGCTGACACAGGAATCGAAGACGTCGTATCCGGCGTCCTCCAGATTGCCGCGCTGGGTGCGGTATTCGGTGGACACATTGACGCCGTTCTTCATGGTGACGGGAACCTTTGTCATGAGCACGCGCACCCGAATGGCGCGATCGCTTTCCGCGGCGGCCTCTTCGGCGGCCCGATAGGTACTCGGCACGCGCTTGACTTCCGAGGGGCTGACGCTGGTGACCAGAATCAGTTCGTCGCTCACCGGGACCGCCGCCTTGAAGATCTCCGCGGATTCACCGCCGGCGTCGACGATGATCACATCGTATTTCCCGGAATTGTCGGTGATGCAATCGTTCACATGCCTGGACGGGAAGGCCAGCAGTTCGAAGGGGATCTCCACCTCGGCCTTCTGCAGGCGCCGATACCAGGAGTAGCCGGTCTGGCTGAGCGGGTCGGCGTCGATCACGAGCACTCGAAGTTCATGCACCGTGGCGAAATACGAGGCGAGGAAGAAGGCGGAAGTCGTCTTGCCCACGCCCCCTTTCAGATTCCCGAGCGTCACGACCAGTGGTTCGGGAAGATTCGGTAGTACACCGGATTCGGTCATCGATCATCCTCCTGATGATGGGGAGGGCGGTTTTTTCCGTTCGCCAGTCTCACACGCGCGGGGGTGCGCGCCCGTCATGGCGCGCGCGAAGTCGTGGATTCGGTGCGAAATCGGCTGTGTCCAAGCGTGAAATCCGCTGTGTCCAATTGGACACAACCGTCAATGGTTACCGTTTCGTAATGAATAACACGCATGTCATTCATTGCACCCCCTGCACTTCCGGCGAAATATGCAATCTCGGATCGGCTGGCAGTACCGAACATTCGCGAGTGTTGGACGGAAACCGAATAGCTTTCACGGCTTGATCGGAGGACGACCGCTCATGGAAACGATCGGTGATAGACAGAAGGTTCGAGTTCTTCCGCGGCTGAGCCTGCGGGCCCTGGTGACAGGAGTCCTCGGCGCGGCGGCCGTCGGAGCCGCCCTGCTCTTCACGGCGGGCGAGGCGCACGCGGCGCCGGTGACCGTTCCGGGTATCGGCGAGATCGAGATCCCGAACGAGATCGCGGCGCAGTTCGGAATCATCGTTCCGGCACAGGAATCCACGGCTGGGGAAGCCGGGGATTTCCGTCCCGTGACGAATCCCGACAACGATGCCAGGACCTCGGGTGTGGGTGAGGCGGACGCCTCCCGCATGGTCGCGATTCCGGAACGGGTCGCCATCACCCCCGCGGAGCCGGGCGCGGATTCGATTCCGGTGCAGGCGCTCTCACCCGAGCCGCTGCGTCCGGCCGCCCCGGCCCCCGCGCCGGAGGTCCGCTCGGTGGTGGTGGCCGGACTGGGCAGCTTCTCGATTCCCAGCAGCCTGCCCCCGCTGGTCGGCATTCCCGGCGTGACCGATGCCGCGGCCGTGCCCGCCCCGATGCCCGCGGCCATGCCGAAGCGGACCGCTGGACAGCGCGCGATCGAGGCGGCCACCAGCAAGCTCGGCGCGTACTACCGCGCGGGCAGCAACGGCCCGGACTCCTTCGACTGCTCCGGATTCGTGCAGTGGTCCTATCGCGAGGCCGGAGTCGAGTTGCCGCGCACCAGCTATTCGCAGCTGGCTTCGGGAACCCCGGTTCCGCTGGACGAATTGCAGCCGGGCGATCTGGTGTCCTACTACGGCGGCGGCCACTCGGCCATGTACCTCGGCGACGGGAAGATCATCCACGCCAGCGACTACGGGTCGGGAGTGAAGATCTCGCCGCTGAACAATATGCCGGTGACCGGAGCCCGCCGCTTCTGATCAGGGCCAGGCGACAGCCGCGGTACGGGCGATGAATTCCGGATACGCGAGACCGCCGGTGCCCGACCACAACTGCTGGGCCATGACCGCCAGGCGAGCGCGCAGGGGAGTGACGATCTGCTCGGGAGTCAGCGCCGTCGGATCATCGCACCAGACGAAGACCATGGAACCCCGCAACCGGGACCGATCGGATTCGGGCAGCCGCTGCCCGTTGACGAAGAGTCCGGGATCCCACGCCCAGAGCAGTTCGGGCGGAGCGTTCAGCGCCGCCGCCGGACCGCCGGTAGCGAAGTAGGTGGGCGTGAACGCGGCATTGAGGATCGAATGTCCGGCCCGGGTGAACTCCTCGGGCGTGCGACCGCCGGGCAGCCAGGGCAGGCCACCGGCGCTGGACGACCAGTACTGCACCACCAGTTCGGGTTTCGGTGACAGCAGGCCCGCATGGTCGAACCCGTCGTTCCAGACCCGCGGGGTCTTGCCGAAGGACTCGACGATCTCGGCGGCCCAGTTGGCGAAGCCGACGATCACATCGCCGGGTTCCGCGCCGGGGCCGAAAGTGCCTGTGGCGTAATCACCCAGCTGCGGATAGCGGGTGTAGTCCGAGACGTACTCGTCGCAACCCAGATGCCAGTACCGGCCCGGGAACTGCGGCACGAACTCCCGCAGGATGTCGCTGATCAGTTGGTAGGCAGCCGGATTGGTGAGATCGATCTTGCCGCCTACGCCGCCCGCGATCGTATTGTCCTGTGCCGCATCCTGTGCGGTGGTCCGCGCCGGGCGCAACACCAGATCCTGATGCTCGGCGAGGATGGCGTTCATATGGCTGGGCATATCGATCTCGGGCACGATCTCGATGCCGTAGGAGCGGGCGTAGGCGAGGATCTCGCGGAGATCGGCGGCGCTGTAGTGCTCCGGTGAAGTGATCTCCGGGTGCGTGATGCTGGCCAGCCGGAAGCCCTGGGTGTCCGACAGATGCAGCTGCAGCAGATTCATTCGCAGGTACGCGGCATCGCGGATGCGAGCCTTGACCCAGTCGACCGGAAAGAACTCGCGCCCGGTGTCGAGCATGAGCCCGCGCTCGGTGTAGTCCGGATGATCCTCGACCGTGCCGCCGGGGAGCGTGGAACTCTGGCGCAGCCATTGCAGCGCGGTTTGCGTGCCGTGTGTCATGCCCGCCGAATCATTGGCGGTAATGGTCAATCGGTCGGTCAGGACAATGCGATAGGACTCCGCGTCCGGGGTTCCCGTTTCGCCGCGACGCAGCACGATATCGCCAGGTCGATCATCATTTTCGGCGGTGGAAATCGGTTTTCCGGCCCGCGTCAGATCCTCGGCCAGGCGCTGCGCGGTTTCCCGATATTCGCCGTCCGCGACAATGCGGGATTCGGGCCCGAGGGTGAATCCGGTCGTCCCCGCGGCCGCCGGTTCCCAGTGTCGAATGCTCGGTACCGTGACTGGAAGTTGTTGTGCCACAACGGGATCCGCTGAACCCGTTGATATGTGGACAACTGCCCAGCTGGCTGCCAGGGCGAGGCAGGCGGTGAATCGGCGCACCGGCCGACCGCGGCGAAAAGAATTTCCGGGCACGGCGACCATTGAACCCGTCAAGCCCCGAAAACGTCATACGATGCAGAGATTCATCGGCGAAATCCGTGAGGTGGGTCATGGGGATCAATAAATCGGCGGCGGTCGCGTTGGCGACGCTCACCTTCGCCGCGCTGTCGATATTCACCGCCGCCCCGGGATCGGCCGCCCCGGTCTGCGCCGGCGCGGGCCAGCCGACCTTCACGGTCGCCTCGGTGCCGGGCGCCGCGCTCGAGGGGTTCACCGTGGACCCGGCGGGCCGGGCCTTCGTCACGGATCTGGTGAGCGGTCAGGTCTTCCGCATCGACGCGCCGGGCGCGCCCGCGATCCCGATCGCGCGGGTGCCCAGCGGCGGCGCGGGCGCGCTGGCCTGGCTGCCGGACGGCCGCCTGCTGGTCGGATACGGCGCGGACGCACGGGCCGCGATCGGCGACGCCATCCGCGCGGCCGGGATCGTCACCGTCGATCCGGATACCGGCGCGATGGCCCCCTTCGCGTCCGGACTCTCGGCCGCGGACGGCATGGACGTCGCCCATGACGGAACCGTCTATGCCACAAACGATTTCGGATCGCTGGTAGGCCGCGTGTATCCGAACGGCGCGGTGCAGGCGGACTGGGCGAACTTCCCCAGCGCCAATGGCGCGGTGCTGAACCGGGACAACTCGTTCCTGTACGTTTCGCGCACCTTCGTCAATCCCGGCGTCAGCCGGATTCCGACCAACGCCCCCTGGGCTCCGCAATCGCTGCTGGACCTCTCCGGCGGTGACTTCTTCAATGCCCCGGACGGTTTGACGCTCGATTCACTGGAACGCCCTGTGCTGCCGTTCAATACGTTGGGCCAGGTCGTCCGCATCGACGCGCCGGGCGCCTACTGCGTGCTGGGCTTCGGCCCGCAGCTGACCAGCGAGGTGCAGTACGGCCGTGGCGGCCAGGGCTTCTCGGCCGGGCGGCTGTTCGGCATCACCTTCACCGGTCAGGTCTACGAGATCCCCGGCGGCTTCGATCCGGACGCCCGCACCGCCGCGCCCTGAGCCGCGACCGGCTCGGTCAGCAGTCCGACGATCATGGCGATAATGCTGGCCTGCGCGTCGTTCCGCTCGGCGGCGGTGGGCAGGTCCTGGCGCTCGTAGTCGGCGAGCAGGGCGAACATGACGGTGCTCATGGCCCGCAGCCGATAGGTCTTCTGCGCCCGGGTCAGATCGGGCATGGCCTTGTAGAGCCGCGCCACGATCACCCGGGTGGCGTGCCAGCGTTTCTCGTGCAGGTCGGGTCCGCTCACGGCCGGATGCGCCCGCGCCTGTTCCAGGAATCGTGCGTAGTGCGTGGAGCCCTCGGCGTAGGGCACGTCGAACATGGGCCGCACCAGCACCGCGACCAGCGCGGCCACGCTGTCGGGCGCGCCGGAGGCCTCGTGGTCGGCGAGCAGTTCGGTGCGCCGGGACTCCAGCGCGGGTTGGTGCCGCTCGATGATGGCGGTGATGAGCCCGTCGCGGGAGCCGAAGTGGTAGTGCACCGCGGAGTTGTTGCGCTGTCCCGCCGCCACCGCGATATCGCGCAGCGCCACATCCGGTCCGCGTTCGGCGATGGAGCGCTCACCGGCGAGCAGGATCAGCTCGCGCGCGTCAGGACTGTTCACCGGGGTCACTATAGGGCCGGGCGCGGTTCGGAGCGCACACGGCTCACCCGGCGAGCTGACCTGCTAGTTAATCGAACATGCTTCATAAATTAAGCAACTATGTTTAACGGGGCGGGTTCCGAATCCCGGCCTGCTCAGGGGAACATGATGAGAAGACTGCCGATCATGCTGGCCGCCGTCGCCGGAATCGTGCTGGCCACCGTCCCCGCGCACGCCGATCCGGGTATCGGAAGGTATGTGGCACTGGGTGATTCGTACGCGGCCGTCGGAGACCTGCTCGATCAGTACGGTACGCCCGGCTGCTTCCGCTCCCGGAAGAATGTCGCCAATTACGTTGCCGCCGAACTACGCCCGGCCGAATTCGTCGATATGACCTGCGGCGACGCCACCACCGCGAATATGACCGTCGCCCAATCGGTCACCCTCGCGGTGAATCCGCCGCAGTTCGACGCGGTGACCCCGGATACGGATCTGATCACCATCAGCATCGGCGGCAATGACCTGAATCTGCCGAATACCTTCGGCCCGTGCGGGGCGCTGGCCGTCACCGATCTCGACGGGAATCCGTGCGAGCGCTACTACACGGCCGGCGGGGTCGATCGGCTCGGCGATCGCCTGGAGAACGAGATCCGGCCGCGCATCGCGGCGGTGCTGCGGGCGCTGCGCGATCGCGCGCCCGCCGCGCGCATCGTGATGGTGAACTACGCGAGCCCCCTGCCGGAGTCCGGGAGTTGCTATCCCGCAGCGTCTTTCGTGCGCGGCGATGTGCCGTACCTGCACGGCGTCGTCGCCCGCTTCGCGGCCGTCCAGCTCGAGGAGGCGCGGTGGATCGGAGCCATCGGCGTCGATGTTTTCGGGGTGCCCGGTCATGACATGTGCCAGCCGGTGGGTCCGCGCTGGATCGAGCCGCTGGTGCCCGCCGCGGCGACCACGCCGTTCCATCCGAATTCCACTGCGACGGCGGCGATCGCGCGTCTGGTGACGGCGGCGCTGAATTCGAACTAGGGCGAACGCTACGTTGCGTTCACAAGACGGGTAATGAACGAATGCCGTGGGGAACGGGAGAATGCCTGTAGTACACGGGAATTCGAGTTGCGGTGCGATTCCAACCTAATGCAATCACGCAGGTCGTGTGTTGCAATAGGTTGGGAGCCGCGCCGCTTCGGCGGCAATCTGATGAAGGAGCCGCGCAGGTGCCCGGAGGAAGACTCAATCAGGAGGATCGCCGTCTCATCGCCGCGGGTCTGTCCCGCGGGCTCGGCTACGCCGACATCGCCCGTCAGCTCAATCGCCCCACCTCCACCGTGAGCCGGGAGGTGACCCGCAACGGCGGTCCGGGCCGCTATCGGGCGGAGACGGCGCAGGCCGCCACCACGGTGCGCTCGCGCCGCCGCGTGTCCCGACCCAAGCGCGTCGAAAAGCCTTCCGGTGCAGACGAATACGGCCGCAGCCCGGCTCTGCTGGCGGAATTCAGCACGGCGATCGCGGTGCTGTTCGCGCAGACCGGGATGCCCAAGACGGCCGCCGCGGTATTGGCCCGGCTCTATGCCGCGGATTCGGGCAGTCTCACCGCCGCCGAGCTGGTGGCGCAGCTGCGGGTGAGTCCGGCGACGGTGTCGGCGGCGGTCGGCCAGCTCGAGCAGCGGGCGCTGATCCGGCGCGACCGGGATCGGGGCAGTCGCCGGGATCGCTACGTGATCGAGGAATCCGCCTGGTATCGGGTGACTCTCGCGGCGGCGCGCGTCAACGAGCGTTTGGCCGCGCAGGCCCGGGACGGTGCCGAGGCGCTGGGCGCGTCCACGCCCGCCGGGGTCCGGCTGCTGGGCATGAGCGAGTACCTGGAGCGGGTGGGCCTGGATATGGTCCGCTCCGCCGAACGCTGGCGTGAACGTCTCGGCTAGCGACCCGACCGCCCGCCTACAGATTCGCGATGGCGATTCCGGGGAATCTGCGGTGAATGCGATCCACATACCGGCGCACCGTGGAAAGTTCGGCATTGATGGTCTGCCGGGCTTCAGCGGTGGGTGCGGATTGCAAACGCCGCGTCAGTTTGACTACATGTCTTTCCAATTCATTCAGGAAGATGCGAGCCTGCGCTAACTCGGGATCCTCGCTGGTCTCGGGATTGTCGAAACCCCTGTACTGCATATCGCGGAAGTATTCCACGCAGCAAGGCTCCGCGCGGCGCAATTGGATTGCGTCCGGGCGGGATCGGACCGGTGGTATGCCCTGAACCCCACCGACCCCCGATCGAGTAGCCTCGCGAATCGATCCCCGCACCGCGCTCCGACAGGAATTCGTATGGCCATCAGCTACCTGGAATCGATCGTCGTCGGCGCGCTGCAAGGGGTGAGCGAGCTGTTCCCGGTCTCCAGCCTGGGTCACAGCATCCTGCTGCCCGCCTGGGCGGGCGGCAAGTGGGCCGACGATCTGAGCATGTCGGCCAAGGACTCCCCGTATCTGGCGCTGCTGGTGGCCATGCACGTCGCGACCGCACTGGCCCTGGTGATCTTCTTCTGGCGGGACTGGGTCGGCATTCTGCGCGGCCTGTGGGATGTCGTGCTGACCCGCCAGATGCGTACGCCCGAAGCACGATTGGGCGTGCTGCTGGTGGTCGCGACAATTCCGGTGGGCATCGCGGGGCTGCTGCTGGAGAAGGCCGTCCGCAACTATCTCGGGACGCCGGTCCCGACGTCGATCTTCCTGGCGATCAACGGCTTCGTGCTGCTGTCCGCGGAGATCATGCGCAAGCGCGAGCCCGAACCCGATTTCGTGGTTTCGAGCCCGACCGGGCGCACCGGCGACCTGTCCATGGAGGACACCGTCGTGCTGCCGATGACCGATCCGGCGCACGCCTCCGATGTGCGCCTGTCCCGCCTGAGCTTTCGCGACGTCACCCTGATCGGCTCGGCTCAGATCGCGGCCCTGTTTCCGGGCATCAGCCGCTCGGGCAGCACCATCGTGGCCGGCCTGTTCAAGGGCATGCGGCACGAGGACGCCGCCCGCTTCGCCTTCATGCTGGCCACCCCGGTCATCCTGGCCGCGGGCGTGCTGAAGATGCCGGAGCTGTTCAAGCCCGAGAACCACGAGATCCTCGGCCCGGCGCTGGCGGGCAGCGTGGTGGCGGGCGTGCTGTCCTATATCTCGGTCAAATTCCTCACGGCCTACTTCGAGACCAAGACGTTGACGCCGTTCGCGATCTACTGCCTCGTGGCGGGGCTGGGCAGTTTGGTCTGGTTCAGCATTCGCTGAGCCTTTATCCGCATACGAAAAATGCGCTGGTGCGAAACCCGAAAGGGTCCCGCACCAGCGCATTGTCGTCAGATCAGTGACCCGCGGTGGTGGTCGTCGTGGTCGTGGGCGGAACCGTCGTGGTCGTCGTCGGCGGCACCGTGGTGGTGGTCACCGGCGGCGTCGTCGTGGTGACGGGCGGCGTGGTCGTCGTGGCCTCCGGCTTGACCGTGGTGGTCGGCGGCGCCGTGGTGGTGGTGGTGGTCGGCGGCGTGGTGCCCGTGGTGGTCGGGGTGGTGGTCGCCGGAGTCGTGGAACCCGTTGCCGGAGTGGTGGTTCCGGAGGTGCTGGCGCGCGTCGCGGCGGCCAGGGCCTTGGGCGCGGTGGTGGTCGTGGTCGGGTTCAGCGTCTTGGGATCGAGCTGCTTGGCCTGCGCCTGCTTGGCCAATTCGGTCAGCCACGCGGCCGCGTACTCCGCGGAGCTCACCTGCTTGCCGTTGTCCGGATTCTGGTCGTGCCAGTAGTCGAAGTGGTGGCCGGTGCCATTGGGGCCCAGGGTCAGGTTGTACGGGTCGTTCAGCAGCACCGGAATGGTGTTCTGGTTGGTGGTGATCAGCCCGATGACCTCGTTGAACACCTTCTGCGGCAGGTACGCCAGCGGCGACATGTTCTCGGCCGCGATATTGTCCGCGGCCACCGGCGTCGGATTGTCCTGGTTCGGCTTGTAACCCGGCGCCGACACCTTCAGCAGCACATCGAGGAAGGTCTCCTTGCTGGTCCACCAGCTCGGATTGTGCGCGATGTCGGCGAAGGCGTCGCCCGCGATCTTGCCCAGCACCATCGCCACGTCGATGCCGGTGGTCGGCGTGATGGTGTTGTCGTTCTGAATCTGGTCGACATTGATCTGCCGGCCCACATTGATGGCCAGCTGCAGCAGCGAGATGTTCTTGGGCGCGGCGCAGGTGAGATCGCCGTCGGAGCAGAAGGAGGCGATGCGCCCGTTCAGCGCGCCGAAGTCACCGGCCTGGTCCGGCAGCGCGCCCTGGCCACCGGCCACGTACTTGCCGTTCTGGTACTGCTGCCCGAAATTGTCGGGATGGTTGGGGTCCTTCGCGCCCGGGAACGGGCCCTCGCCCTCGGTGCGGCCCGCGTCGGCGAGGATCACCACACCGGCCACATTGCCCGGATCGACGATCCCGTATTTGCCGTCCGCTCCGGCACTCTGGTGCCCGACGTCCATGGCCACCCGGCGCGCCACATCCGCGCCCTCGCTGTAGCCGACAATGGCGTACTTGGTGTTCGGGCAGGCCGCGGAGATATCGCGCATGACCTGCTCGGTATTGGCGACACCGGTCTTGACGGCGTCCTCGTAGCTGTTCAGATTCGCCGGGTAGGAGACGTAAACCGCCCAATACGAATTGGAGTCGACCTGACCGCCCGGCGCGTTCACCACCGGGTCCACCCAGTGGCTCTGGTAATCGTCCGACAGCGCGGCGGGCAGTTCGTTGCCGTTCGCGTCGACCAGCATCTTCGTGGTCCCCGGCTGCGGCGAGTCATTGCGCCCGGCCACCGAGATGGTGACCATGTCATGGCATTCGGTGACCGATGCCTTCAAGGCCGGATCGGCCTGCTTCGAGTCCGGTGACGACGTGATCGCGAAGGTCGCCGCGACCGCCGCCGCCACACCCAGCGCGGCCGGTGCGGCAACCGCCGATGCGATGCGATGTCGCTTCATGAAGTCGCGAATATCCACGCGAGAAATCCCCATTTCACCCCGACAGTGAACCGTCAGGCCCCCTGTTCAGGTCGGGCCATCTACCGACAGACACGTCGTCGCGGGAGATCCGAGCGTTACTTTTGCGAATGAGTCGTTATCGCACCATGACTCGAATGCGCCGCCCCGGAGTGGGCTGGGTCACACCGGCGCGCGGTCCGCTCCTCGATTCGGTCAAGCCCCGATCGGCTTGCCGAAGAAGGAGGCGAGGGTTTCGCCGATGGTGTCGCCCAGGGTTTGGAGTTCGCCCGGGGTGCCGAGCATCGAGGGGGAGTCGGTGGTCGAGCAACCCGGTTGGGCCGCAACGCCGTTGAGGCGGTCGAAGAGCCACATGAGGGCGGCGGGGCCGCCGACCACTTCGGCGACGACGTGTTCGCTGGCCCAGTCGCGGGTGTAGGTGATCTGGGCGGACGGGTCCTGGCAGTAGGTGTTCACGAGTTGGTCGGCGGAGGCGAGGGGGAGGATCTCGTCCCACTTGGAGTGCCACATGAAGATCGGCATGTCGGGGAGGCTCTTGCCGAGGCGGGTGTCCTCGAGGACGGCCTGGACGGCCGGTTCTCGCAGCGGGTCAGGCGAATTGATCAGGCCGGTGATGTTCAGGAACGGCAGGATCGAGGACTGGTACTGCACGCAGAACGGTGATTTCACCGTGCGCAGCAGCTGGCCGAGCGGATTGAGTTTCTGATCCAGCAGGGCGTCGAAGTCCGGGTACTCGCGGGCCAGGCCGAGGACGGCGCCGAGGACCAGGCCCGCGGTGGCCTGGTTGTTGGCCATGAGCAGGGCCGCGCCCAGATCCGCGCCGGTGCCGCCGGAGGCCGCTCCGACGATATTCAGTTCCGGCGCATAGGTTTTGCGCAGTTCCGCGGCGTGCATGGTGGGCATCGAACCGCCCGAGTAGCCGTACATGGCCACGGGCGCGGTCGCGCCGACGCCGAGCGGCGCGAACGAGGTGGCGGCGCGAATCCCGTCGAGGGTGATGCGCCCGGCCAGCGGGCCCGCGGCGTAGGCCGAATTCGGGCCCTGGTGGTCCGGGATCACCACCGCGTCGCCCTTCTGCAGGGCGGCCTGCGCGAACAGGAATTCGGCGGGCGCGACGATCTGGCCGACGAAGGTCGCGGCCGAGAACTGTTGCAGCGCATAGGAAGGACTGCAGTAGCCCGCGGTGGAGTCCTCGGCGATCTGCACCGAGAGCAGCTTGCGCGGCGTGGGGGAGACCCCGCGCGGCTTGAGCAGCGTGGCCACCGCCGGGATGGCCTCGTCGCGAGAGTTGTTGGAGCGGTAGGAGACCTGCCAGGCGTCCACATTGAGCGGGATGAGCCCGAAGTTGGCGATGTTCACCTGCCGGACCGCGAGGATCTGGCCGGGCGCGGCGGCCGCGACCTGGTCGGCGGGCGGATTGTAGAAGCCGGGATCGAGTTCCGGCGGCAGCGGAAGAATCCGCGCCGGCTGGATCGATGGCAGCGCCGGAGCGTCCGCCGGATCGGCCTGCGCCGGTGCCGCGGCCAAACCCGCCACCACGAGCGCGCTGACGGATATGGTCCCGAGCCGCACCAGCCGCCCGGTCAGTCTCCTGGTCCTCATCGACCTGTTCCTCACCCTGAATCCCACTTGTGAGACTAAGTAGTCTCAATATGCCGCGATCACTATCGCACGCATGTGAGCTGGCTCGCAATATCCGTAGGTGGCGGAAAAGGTCCATTCAAATTGAGCTGGTCGCGACCCTTGCTTGGAGCGCACTCCAACTCGCTAGGGTCGATTCATGAGCAAAGTCTGGTTCATCACCGGTGTCTCACGGGGTTTCGGACGCGAGTGGACCCTCGCCGCCCTGGAACGCGGCGACCGGGTCGCGGGTACCGCCCGCGAGCTGAGCACGCTCGACGACATCGTCGCCAAATATCCCGATGCCTTCCTGCCGCTGCGCCTCGACGTCACCGACCGGGCCGCCGACTTCGCCGCCGTCCAGCGCGCCGCCGAGCACTTCGGCCGCCTCGACGTGGTCGTGAACAATGCCGGCTACGGTCAGTTCGGCATGATCGAGGAACTCTCCGAGCAGGAATTCCGAGATCAGCTGGAGACCAACGTCTTCGGCGCCATGTGGATCACCCAGGCCGCCCTGCCCATCCTGCGCACCCAGGGCGGCGGCCACATCCTCCAGGTCTCCAGCATCGGCGGCATCTCCGCCTTCCTGAACCTGGGCGCCTACCACGCCTCGAAGTGGGCGCTCGAGGGCTTCTCCCAGTCCCTGGCCCAGGAGGTCGCCCCCTTCGGCATCCACGTCACCCTCATCGAGCCCGGCGGCTTCGACACCGACTGGGCGGGTCCCTCGGCCCGCCACGCCACCCCGAATCCTGCCTACGACCCGGCCCGCGCGGCCCGCGCCGCCCAGCGCAACGCGGTCAAGCGCGGCGACCCGACCGCCACCGCCACGGCCGTCTTCGCCGTGGTGGACGCGGAAAAGCCGCCGCTGCGCATCTTCCTCGGCGAGGCGCCCCTGGGCATCGCGACCGCCGACTACGAATCGCGGCTGGCCACCTGGCGGGAGTGGCAGCCGGTTTCGATTGCGGCCCAAGGCAACTGATCGACCGGAGCTCAGACGCGGCGGCGGCCGAAGAGCGGCCGCCGCGAACTCCATTGGCGGGAACGGGAAACGCGGGCGCTGAACCCGGCCATGTGCAGGGCCAGGCCCAGTAGCCCGGCGATGACGAAGACGCTGACTCCGAAACCGGAAGTGCGGTCGGCGAGCTCGAGCAGCAGGGCGATGCCGAACAGGACCGCGGCGACGATGGCGAACATACCGGTGAGATACCCACCTCTGGTCGGTGAAACATACAAAGCCCATCCGCGAGTCGGATGGGCTTTTCGTATGTTCTGACGAAAGCGTGTTTATTTGTGCGATAAACCGATTCGCGTGAAGGTCGTCGAACCGCTGGTCATAGGTTCGTGCAAACTGTTCGCGACCACCCCGGATCAGCTTGACCGATGTGCTCCGCGCCACGTACTTTCGGGGTTACCGACACATGTGAGCTGAACGAAGGAGGCGAGTCGGATGTCGAACGGTCCCATCGAAGGCACCCCCGACCTG
Source organism: Nocardia sp. JMUB6875 (assembly GCF_041154655.1). NCBI lineage: Bacteria > Bacillati > Actinomycetota > Actinomycetes > Mycobacteriales > Nocardiaceae > Nocardia > Nocardia sp. JMUB6875. The sequence goes on along the minus strand of NZ_BAAFGR010000004.1, from coordinate 38,515 downwards.
CGTCACCTGGCTCACCGGACCGCCTGGGTTCCGGGTCGTGTAGCGCACGGCTTCTGAGCAGCCCTTTTCCGGCGTGCCCCGAACGTGGCCCCGGCACATTTCGATCTCTGTCACGGCCTTCGGCATGCCCGCGTGCCGTTTCGCGCTCCGGGTTCTCGGGCGGCGTCACCGAAATAGAAAGCTCCTGAAATGGCGACTAGGATTATCAGATCGACCGCGCAGCGAAATGAGGTTGTGCAATGGTAGAGGCGCGGATCACGGTCAACGGGAAAGTCACCCCGATTTCCCCGGCGGCTCCCCACACCACCGTCTTGGATTTCCTGCGGGACCGCGGTTTCACCGGGAGCAAGGAAGGCTGCGCCGAGGGCGAATGCGGCGCCTGCTCGATCATGGTGGCGCGCCCCGGCGTGGAGCAGCCCACCGACTGGATCGCCATCAACGCCTGCCTGGTGCCCGTCGCCTCGCTCGACGGCCAGGAGATCGTCACCGCCGAGGGCCTCGGTGAGCTCGACGGCTCCGGCGCACCCACCGAACTGCACCCGGTGCAGAAGGAGATGGCGGTGCGCGGCGGCTCGCAGTGTGGTTACTGCACCCCGGGCTTCATCTGTTCCATGGCGTCGGAGTACTACCGGCCGACCCGTTGCGCCTCCGCGCACGCGGCCGAGGACAACGCCGCAGAGTCGGCCGACGGGCACGATCACGAGCACGGCCCCAATGGTTTCGACCTGCACTCGCTGAGCGGTAACCTGTGCCGCTGCACCGGTTACCGCCCGATCCGCGATGCCGCCTTCGCACTCGGCGAGCCCGAGGCAGACGACAAGTTCGCGCAGCGCCGCGAGCAGGAGGCCCCGGCCCCGGTCGCCACCGAGTACAGCCAGGACGGCCGCACCTTCCGCCGCCCGGAGACCCTCGCCGAGGCCGTGCAGCTGCTGCGCGACCGCCCGGACGCGGTGCTCGTCGCCGGTTCCACCGACTGGGGCGTCGAGGTCAATATCCGTTCGCGCCGTGCGGATTACGCGATCGCCATCGACCGCCTGCCCGAACTGCGCGGCCTGCAGATCGAGGCCGATCACATCGAGATCGGCGCGGCCGTGCCGCTGACCGAGATCGAGCGCCGCCTCGACGGCAGCGTGCCGCTGCTGGCGGAACTGTTCCCGCAGTTCGCCTCCCGCCTGATCCGCAACAACGCCACCTTCGGCGGCAACCTGGGTACCGGTTCCCCGATCGGTGACTCGCCGCCGGCGCTGCTCGCGCTGGGTGCGTCGGTGGTGCTGGCCTCCGCCGACGGTGAGCGCGAGGTCGAGCTGGCCGACTACTTCACCGGCTACCGGCAGAGCGTGCGCCGCGCGGACGAGCTGATCCGCGCCGTGCGCTTCCCGCTGCCGCTGGCCAAGGTGACCGCGTTCCACAAGATCGCCAAGCGTCGCTTCGACGACATCTCCAGTGTCGCCGTCGCTTTCGCGCTCGATATCGAGGACGGCGTGGTCAGCCGGGCCCGCATCGGCCTGGGCGGCGTGGCCGCCACCCCGATCCGCGCCCTCGACACCGAGGCCGCGCTGATCGGCAAGCCGTGGTCCACCGAGACCATCGAGGCCGCGGCCGCGATCCTGCAGGGCGAGGGCACGCCGATGAACGATCACCGCGCCAGCTCCGAGTACCGCGCCGCGATGCTCGGCCAGAGCCTGAAGAAGCTGTACGCGCAGACCACCGAGGCGGTGCTGTCATGAGTCATCTGTCCGAGCGTCCCGAGAAGCCGGTCGTCGGCGTCCCGATGCCGCACGAGAGCGCGTCGCTGCACGTCACCGGCACCGCGCTCTACACCGACGACCTGGTGTACCGCACCAAGGACTGCCTGCACGCCTACCCGGTGCAGGTGTTCAAGGCGCACGGCAAGATCAAGTCGCTGAACACCGACGCCGCGTACGCGGTGCCGGGTGTGGTGCGGGTGCTCACCATCGCCGACGTGCCGGGCGTCAATGACGCGGGCATGAAGCACGACGAGCCGCTGTTCCCCGAAGAGGTCATGTTCAACGGCCACGCGGTCGCGTGGGTGCTGGGCGACACCCTGGAGGCGGCCCGGCTCGGCGCCGCGGCCGTCGAGGTGGAGCTCGAGGAGCTGCCCTCGCTGATCACCGTGCGCGAGGCCATCGCGGCCGAGAGCTTCCACGGCGCGCGCCCGACCATGATCCGCGGCGATATCGATGAGGGTTTCGCCAACTCGACGCATGTGTTCGAGGGCGAGTTCGAGTTCAAGGGCCAGGAGCACTTCTACCTCGAAACCCATTGCGCCCTGGCGCAGGTCGACGAGGCCGGGCAGCTCTTCATCCAGTCCAGCACGCAGCACCCGTCGGAGACGCAGGAGATCGTGGCGCACGTGCTCGGGCTGCACAGCCACGAGGTCACCGTGCAGTGCCTGCGCATGGGCGGCGGCTTCGGCGGCAAGGAGATGCAGCCGCACGGGTTCGCGGCCATCGCCGCGCTCGGCGCCAAGCTCACCGGTCGCCCGGTTCGCCTGCGGCTCAACCGGACCCAGGACCTCACCATGTCCGGCAAGCGGCACGGCTTCCACTCCTCGTGGAAGATCGGCTTCGACGCCCAGGGCCGCATCCAGGCCCTGGACGCGACGCTGACCGCCGACGGCGGCTGGAGCCTGGACCTGTCGGAGCCGGTGCTGGCGCGCGCCCTGTGCCACATCGACAACACCTACTGGATCCCGAACGCGCACGTCGCGGGTCGCATCGCCAAGACGAATACGGTGTCCAACACCGCGTTCCGCGGTTTCGGCGGCCCCCAGGGCATGATCGTGATCGAGGACATCCTGGGCCGCTGCGCCCCGCTGCTGGGCCTGGATCCGGCGGAGCTGCGCGAGCGCAACTTCTACGCGCCCAACCAGACCACGCCCTACGGTCAGCCGGTCGGGCAGACCGACCGCATCGGCAAGATCTGGCACCAGACCCAGGACAACGCGGACTGGGCCGAGCGGCAGCGCGAGATCGCGGCGTTCAACGCCGCGCACCCGAACACCAAGCGCGCCTTGGCGATCACGAATATCAAGTTCGGCATCTCGTTCAACCTGACCGCCTTCAACCAGGGCGGTTCGCTGGTGCTGATCTACAAGGACGGCTCCGTCCTGATCAACCACGGCGGCACCGAGATGGGCCAGGGCCTGCACACCAAGATGATGCAGGTGGCCGCGACCACGCTGGGCATCCCGCTGCACAAGGTGCGGCTGGCGCCGACGCGAACGGACAAGGTGCCCAACACCTCCGCGACCGCGGCCTCCTCGGGCGCGGACCTCAACGGCGGCGCGATCAAGAACGCCTGTGAGCAGCTGCGGGCGCGCCTGGTCCAGGTCGCGGCAACCCAGTTGGGCGGCAACGCTTCCGACATCCGCATCATCGACGGTGTCGCGACCCTGCTGGGCAGCGACAAGACACTCGACTGGGACACGCTGGTGCATACCGCGTACTTCCAGCGGGTGCAGCTGTCGGCGTCGGGCTACTACCGGACCGAGGGCCTGCACTGGGACGCGAAGATCTTCCAGGGCTCGCCCTTCAAGTACTTCGCCTACGGTGCCGCGGCCGTCGAGGTCGAGGTGGACGGGTTCACCGGCGCGTACAAGACCCGCCGCGTGGACATCGTGCACGATGTGGGCGACAGCCTCTCGCCGCTGATCGACATCGGTCAGGTCGAGGGCGGGTTCGTGCAGGGCGCGGGCTGGCTGACGCTGGAGGACCTGCGCTGGGACACCAGCGACGGCCCCAACCGCGGCCGGTTCCTGACCCAGGCGGCCAGCACCTACAAGCTGCCGTCCTTCTCGGAGATGCCCGAGGAGTTCAATGTGACGCTGCTCGAGGACGCCACCGAGGAGGGCGCGGTCTACGGCTCCAAGGCCGTCGGCGAGCCGCCGCTCATGCTGGCCTTCGCGGTGCGCGAGGCGCTGCGGCAGGCCGCCGCCGCGTTCGGGCCCGACGGCACCAGCGTCGATCTGGCGTCGCCCGCGACGCCGGAGGCGGTGTACTGGGCCATCCAGGGCGCGCGCCGCGGTGACGTGGCCGCCAAGGCGCTCACCAACGGGCACGCCGGCAACGGTCACGCCGCGAATGGCAACGGCCACAACGGCAATGGCAACGGCCACGCCAATGGCAACGGCAACGGCGTCGCCGTCGGCACGACCGCGCTGAGCGGAGTCTGACATGACCTGGGTGGCCGCGGTCGAACGGTTACGAGCCCGCCGGGAACCCGGCGTGCTGGTGACCGTCGCGACCGTGCGCGGTCACGCGCCCCGCAAGCCGGGTGCGAAACTGGTTGTGGGACAGACGGAGTCCTGGGGTTCGATCGGCGGCGGCAATATCGAGGCCGTCGCCATCGACCGGGCGCGCGAGCTGATGGCGTCGTCCGATCCGCAGACGGAGATCATGGACTTCGCCCTCAACGACAAGGTCACCAACCGGCACGGCGTGCAGTGCTGCGGCGGCGCGGTCAGCGTGCTGCTGGAACCGCTGCCGGTGGTGCCCGCCGTGGCGCTGTTCGGCGTCGGGCACGTGGGCTACGAGCTGGCCCGCATCCTGGCCCGCCAGGAGCTCGACCTGCATCTGATCGACACCCGGCCGGAACAGCTTGCCCCGGAACGGCTCACGGTGCTGGACGACGCGGTGGCGCAGGTGCACGTGCACCGGCCGCTCATGCTCCCCGAGGAAGTCATCGCGGAGCTGCCGCCCGGCACCCACGTGCTGATCATGACCCATGATCACGCCGAGGACGCCGCGCTGTGCGATACCGCCTTGCGCACACCGGAACTCGGCTCGATCGGCCTGATCGGGTCGGCTGCCAAGTGGGTGCGGTTCCAGAAGAAGCTGGCCACCGAGGGCGGCTTCGACGCGGCCACGATCGCCCGGATCAAGACGCCGATCGGGCTGCCGGATATCACCGGCAAGGAGCCGATCGTCATCGCGGTGAGCGTGGCGGCGGATCTGATCAAGACGTTCGAGGCCGAGCGGCACGCGAAGAACAGTGTGGCGCAGGTGCATTCGATCGCGGACAGCGCGTAGCAAGAAGAACGAAGCAGGCCCCGGTTCTCATCGAGAACCGGGGCCTGCTTCGTGTCCAGCGGTCAGCGCAGGTGGGCGGTGTCGTTGAGCGAACGCACGCTCGCGCTCCCGTCGGGGTAATACGCGACCTCCGAGAGCGAGGCCGCCGCCAACTCCATACGGAACAGCGACTCCGGCGGCGCGCCGAGCGCCAGCCGCACCAATGTCCGCAGCGGCGCGACATGCGAGACCACCAGCACCCGCTGCCCCGGGAATTGCGCCAGCAGTTTGTCGCGCGACTCCTCGACGCGGCGGGTCACGGAATCCATTGATTCGCCGGTGCCGCCCGGCACCGCCGCCGGTGAAGCCAGCCATTCCGCCAGCTCTTCCGGGTAACGCGCGCGGATCTCGGCGAACGTGAGCCCTTCCCACACACCGAAATCCGCCTCCCGCAGCCCCGCGGCGACCTGGACCTCGAGGCCCAGTTTCCCGGCCGTGGCCGCCGCGGTCTCCCGGCAGCGGCGCAGCGGCGAGGACACCACCGCGTGCACCGGGCCGAGGGTCGCGAGCACGCCCGCGACGGCCTCGGCCTGCCGCCGTCCGGTGGCGGACAGCTCCGGATCGGAGCCGCCGCTGCCGGAGAATCGCCGCTCGGGCGTCAACGCCGTCTCGCCGTGCCTGACCAGCAGCAGCGTCGTCGGGTCTCCGGATGCGAATGTCATTTCGCCGGTTGGGCTTTCGTGACGAGATAGTTGCCGAGCACCAGGTAGTCGATCTCCGTGCCCAGGAAGCAGCGCAGCGCGTCGCCCGGGGTGCAGACGATCGGTTCGCCCGCCACATTGAACGAGGTGTTGATCAGGCAGGGCACATCGGTGAGGGCGGTGAAGCGGCGCAGCAGCGCGGCCAGGCGCGGGGTGTCGCGATCGGTGATGGTCTGCACCCGGGAGGTGCCGTCCACATGCGTCGCGCCCGGGATGACGTCCTGGTACTCCGGCCGCACCGGGAACACGAAAGTCATGTAGGGAGAACGGGTTTTGCGGCCCATCTCGAAGACCTTCGGGGCGTCCGACTCCAGCACCAGCGGTGCGAAGGGACGGAACGGCTCCCGGTGTTTGACCCGGGTGTTGATGACGTCCTTGATATCCGGGAACTTCGGGTTGGCCAGGATGCTGCGGTGGCCCAAAGCCCGTGGGCCGTGCTCGATCCGGCCCTCGTACCAGCCGATGACGACCTTCTCGGTGAGCAGCTTCGACACCTGATCGACGACCTCGTCATCGTCGAGCCGGGTCCAGCCCACCTGGTCGCCGAACTCACGCAGCGCCTGTTCGATGGCCGTATCATCGTATTCCGGTCCGAGATAAGGGGTTACGTGCGGCGTGGGCCGCGTCGCACCCGCCGTGTCCGGGTGGTTCAGCCAGGCATACGCGGCCGCGCCGATCACGATGCCGGTATCGCTGGCCCCGAAACTCACCGCCATGTCCTCGAACCACGAGCCCTCGAACAGGGGAGTGTTGTTGAGGCAGTTCAACGCCACCCCGCCCTCGAACAGCAACTGCTGCCTCAGGTCGGTCTTGCCCTCGAGCGCCCGAAGCTGGTGGCGCGTCACGATCGTCAGCATTTCCTGGGCGGCCGCGGCCACCCGGGCCTGGTATTCGAGGGTGTCCTCGAACGGGCCGAAGTACTGCTCGAACAGCGGGTCCAGGCTGCGCGGATTGTCCGTCTGCAGCGGAATGCGGAAGGAGTATCGGCCGTGGGAGTGCAGTTGGACGAGATCCTCGACGAACGGATTCGGCACCGGCGGCCGGGCGTACCCGGACAGGCCCATCACCTTGTACTCGTCGTTGTTCGGGACGAAGCCCAGGAAGCGGGTGATCGCGCTGAACAGCATGCCGATCGAGTTCTCCGCCCCGATCGTCGATTCGTCGAAGACCCGGATGCGGCCGTCGCGGATCTCGCCCATGACCGACGAGAACCGTTCCGCGCGACCATCACTGACCAGGAACGCGCTGTCCTTCAGCCCGGCCAGGTAATAGCCGGTCATGGCGTGGGCGAAGTGGTGCGGCACGAACACCACCCGGTCCGGATCCGGCGTGAACCCGGTGCGCGCGGCGAAGTCGGCCAGGATCGCCTCCGGGCTCACGACCTCGGCGGCCAGATTGCGGATGCCGCGCAGCAATTGCTGCTGCGCAACGGAATTCATGGGTGCGGCGGAGATATCGGCCAGCAGCTGATCCACCACTTCGGTGTCCCACCGCCACGGGATGGCGATGAGATCGATATCGGAGAATTCCAGCCCCGCGTGCTCGAGACACCACCGCACCGATTCGACCGGGAAGTCGGTGGTCTTCTTCTCCCGATTGAGCCGCTCCTCCTCGACCGCGGCGACCAGTTCGCCGTCGATCAGCAGCGCGGCCCCGGCGTCGTGGCCCATGAGGTAGTGCTTGTCCCGGCCGACCGCGCCGAAGTTCTCAGCGAAGAACTCCGAGACGCGGCTGAATCCGTTGCACGCCAAGACGATCATGAGTGTTTCCTTCCGTGCCGAGTATGAGGTCGCGGACCAGCGCGCCGGCGGCGGGCGCCTGGCACAGGCCCTGGCCGGAGAATCCCGCCGCGTAGACGAAGGCGCGCTCGGGATCGCGGCCGATGAAGGGCACCCCGTCCGGGCTGACGTCGAGGTCGCCGCTCCATCCCTGGTCGATGCGCTGCCCGGCCAGGGCGGGGTAGGTGGTGGCGAGCTGCCGCGATACCCGCTCGAGCCAGGACTCCCGGGTCTCGTCCGGACCGGGGCGGCCCATGCCGATGAGGATCCGGTCGCCCCAGGAGCGAATCCGCAGGCTGGACGGGTGCAAGGTCATCGGAATCGCGGTGTGGCCGGCCGCGGCGGGCGCGTCGGTGAGCAGCAGGTCCACGGGATAGGTGCTCACCGGGAGGTCCACGCCCGCCAGGGCGGCGACCGTGTCCGCCCACGGCCCGGCCGCGCAGACGATGGTGTCGGCACGGATGGTTCCGGCGGAGGTGTGCACGAGCCCGTCGGGATCGATCGCGGTCACCGCCGTCCCGGTGCGCAGCACGGCCCCGGCCCGCTCGGCCGTCGCGGCGAAGGCGCGCACGATCGCCGCCGGATCGCAGGAGTACGCCTCGGGCGACCAGGCCGCCGCCACAATGGAATTCGCGTCCAGCAGCGGATTGCGCCGGGCCGCCTCGGCGGCGGTCACGAGTTCGACCTCGACCCCCGCGGCGTGCTGCGCGGACCGCTCCCGCTGGAAGTCCTCCACCTGGTGTTCGTCGGTGAACAACACCAGGAATCCGACCCGGTTCAGGCCCAGGTCGATCCCACTGCGCTCGGCGAGGGCGTGATACGCGGCGAGGCTGCGCACCGCGAGCTCGCCGACCAGGGCGCTGTCCGGAAAGTAGGTCCGGACCACCCCGGCCGTATTCGCGGACGCTCCCGAACCCAGCTCGCCGCGCTCGAGCAGAACCGTCTCGACCCCGGCCTCGGCCAGCTGGGCGGCGATCGAGGTGCCGATGACGCCGCCGCCGATGACCAGGACCTCGGTGCGCTCGCTCATGAGCGTGCGACCTCGGCCGGGCGCTGCTGGCGCAGGTGGTCGCCGCTGTCCCACGGGTACAGGTGCAGGTTCCAGCCGCCCAGGGTGTTGACGTAGAGCGCCAGCTGGCTCACCACGGCCAGGAAGTCGTCCCGGTCGAGCTGGTCGAGGCAGGCCAGGAACCGCTGGGTGAACGCCCACAGCGGCTCCAGGCCGCAGTACCCGAGGAACTCGGCCGGAACACCCACCAGCAGTCGCGTCATGTGGCGCAGCGAATCCATCGGCATACCCTGCACCGCGGCGCGGACCAGACCGCCGTAGGAGGCGTACCCGAGCGGGCGGGTCTCGCCGTTGACGAACAGCAGGGTGGGCAGCACGGTGTCGAAACTGCCCGCGCCCGAAGGGATCACGCCCCGATGCAGCGCGGCCAGCTCGGCCGGTTCGGTCAGCCAGATCAGCTCGGTCTCGGCGTGCACATCGTGGATCAGCCGGTTGGCGTCCGCGTCGGCGGCGGTCAGGTGCGGAATCCGGTGGCCGCCTTCGCTTCCCGCGCGGCGCACCTCCACCAGGATCGGCTGCTTGGTCGAATACACCGAATCCCACACGGCCTGACCGGCCTCCAGCAGCGCGGCGATGTCCTCGTCGCGGATGCGCCCGACGGGCGCGGCGGGCATCGGCTCGGTCAGCGTGCCGTACTTGATGCCGAGATGCTGGAGCGCGGACAGGAATACCGTGCCGTCGGGTGCGTCGCGGCGGTCCGCGATCTTCTCCGACGCGGGCACGTGCAGCAGCGAGGGGATCGGCGCCACGTGGTACAGGTGCTGGCCCGCGACCAGGGCGTGGCCCTGCAGGCTGCGGTAGGGCAGCGCCTCCCACAGTGCGTCGGCCAGTTCCGCATTGCGGCCGTCGAGTTCGGCGGTCACGGTGAGACCCAGTTCGGGCCAGGCGATCTCGATATGTCGGTGCGACGGCTCGGTGTGGTTGGGCGATGACTCTGCCAAGGTGTTCTCCTTCATTGCGATATCGCCCGCCGCTAGGCCCGCGCGAAGTGGTCGCGCACGGAATCGACCTGCTTGGCCATCATGTCGATGATGGTTTCCACGACCTCGGTGTCGGCGTCCGCGGCGACGGTCAGCTCGCGGGTCCAGTCGAAGAAGCAGCGGTTCGGGTCATTGGTGATCTCGCGGACGCGAATGGTGCCGAGGTAGCGCTGCACGCCCATGGTCGGCTCGATGGAGCGGTAGGACTGCAGTCGCTTTTCCTCGTCGCGCCCGCACACCTCCTGCTGGACCAGGCCGTCGCTGAACACCAGCGTGAAGTTGTAGAGCGACGGAACCCGTTCCGGCCCACCGTCTCCGACCCAGTGCACATCCTTGGCCGCGGGTCCGGACACGATGGCCACCAGGCGCAGGGCATCGCGGACCGTGGCCCAGACCGTGTCCGGATCGGCGTCGACGACACTCGAGTGGTACATCGTGTGCTTCCGCTGTATGGCCACGAAAACTCCTTGTCCGGCAACGTGATTGCCCTCGACTCTGCAGACTTCGCAATGAAGTACACAGGCGGCCGGACGGTAGCGGCCAGGCATGGAAGCCACGAAACGGGGCGCGCGTCACAGTGCGTATTTCGTAGACTCCTACGAGATTTCTTTCTATTCGAAAGACGTTGGGCGGCAACAAGAATCAAGTGCTACCGCGGGAAGTTTCCCCGGCGCGGCAAACCCGTGGGGAATTCGTTCGGATGACGGGTCTACCGGGCCTGGCCCTGCACCGGGGCGGAAATCCGTGCCGTCGGCCCGACCGATGAATCGGTGGTCCAGCAGATCGTCGGCAACGTCGATATCCGGTCGCGTCCCACTCAGTGGATCGATGCTTCTGGCCTGTCGCGCGACAGCTACCCGTCCGATTTCGCCGTGCGGACCAGGCCGTAATGGGGTAATTTGCCACCCTCGGCAACCGAAGAATTTCACACGGTTTGTTAATCCCTACGAAAACCCGGCCCCCGCCGCCGACCCGGTTCATGTCTTCTACCCCTAGCCGACACCGTCCGGTTGGCTGTGTACTCCTCATCACAAGTTGCAAATGCAAGGGATGAGCGCCGTGGACCGCCGACCCGCCACACGGGCGGAAACAGTCGGACCGCCCGGCCCCGCATCCGGGGGAGTCCCCGCGTGATCCGTGAAGGAGTGACCGTGACCGTCAAAGAGAAGAGCCTCCAGGAGCTCGAGCGCGACTGGCTGGACGAGGCGATCAGGTTGGCGACCAACAGCGTCGCGAACGGCGGCGGCCCCTTCGGCGCGCTCGTAGCCAAGGACGGCGAGATCGTCGCGGTCGGGCACAACAAGGTGACCTCGACGCTGGACCCGACCGCGCACGGTGAGGTGACTGCCATGCGGGCCGCGTGCCAGGCGCTCGGCACCTTCTCCCTCGAGGGCTGCGTCCTGGTCACCTCGTGCGAGCCCTGCCCGATGTGCCTGTCCTCGGCCCTGTGGGCCCGCGTGGACCGCATCATCTTCGCCGCCGACCGGCACGACGCCGCCACCGCCGGCTTCGACGACCGCGTCTTCTACGAGCTGTTCGAGGTGCGTACCGAGGGCAACTGGCCCACCACCCTCGAGCGTCTCGACCTCCCCAACCGCAACGCTCCGTTCGAGGCCTGGCTGGCCAAGACCGACCGCATCGACTACTAGCAGGTCGACACCGAGAACCCCGGGTCCATTGGGCCCGGGGTTCTTTTGCGTCCGCCAAATGATGCCGCGCCAATTGGCGAATTTTCAGCTATTGGATGATTGGGTGGATCGGGTAGCCGGGCGAGGAGAGGAAGTTGCCGTGGTCGATGATCCCGATGATCGCGCGGAACCGGCCGAGGTTCCGGTCGACTACCGGTTCACCTTGGCCAACGAGCGGACCTTCCTCGCCTGGATTCGCACCGCGCTCGGCTTGCTGGCCGGTGGCGTGGCCGTGCACACCCTGGTCCAGCCGTTCCATCACGCCGGGGTGCGGCGGTTGCTGGCCATGAGCTGTCTGGTGCTGGCGTTCATGGTGGCGATCGGGGCGTATACGCATTGGCGTGATGTCGCCATCGCCATGCGCCGGGGGTTGCCGCTGCGGGATACGCCGATGGTGCCGATCCTGGCCTTCGGCATCGCGGTCGTCTCGCTCATCGCGGCCTGGGGGATGGTGTTCCGATGACGGCGCCGACCTTCCCCGAGGAGCGCACCGCGCTGGCATGGCGTCGCACCTCGGTGGCGTCCATGGGTACGGGGGCCTTGTTTCTCAGTCACGCGGTGAGCAATGGCTGGCGCGGTGCGGCGGTCGCTCCGGTGTGCGCGGTGATCGCGCTCATGCTGTTGGCGCTCATGGCGTTTCGGCGCAATCGGGCGCTACTAGGTGCGCGTGAATACGACGGGACACCGCAGATCGTGCTCACCACGGTGGTCGTGGTGAGCGTGACGGTGGTGGCCGCGGTGATCGGGTTCACCGATCCCGTGCGATAGCGGGCAGTTTCGATCCGTGCCGGGCGACCGGCCGAAAAGGAGGCAGGCAGTGAGCACAGCGACCGAACCCAGTGATTACATCATCGAGCAGCAGCAGCGGGTCACCTCGGAATTCTCCTTCGCCGACACCACCGACCAGCAGGACGCCGACCGCGGGTTCATCGCTGCGCTCGAGCCCGGCGTGGTTGAGGACGCCGACGGAAACGTGGTGTGGGACAACGACTCCTACGACTTCCTGAAGGGCTCCTGCCCGTCCTCGGTGAACCCGAGCCTGTGGCGGCAGTCCGGGCTGAACATCCGGCAGGGCCTCTACGAGGTGACCGAGGGGATCTATCAGATCCGCGGCCTGGACCTGTCGAACATGACCATGATCGAGGGCAAGACCGGCGTGATCGTCATCGATCCGCTCATCTCCGCGGAGACGGCGAAGGCGGGCCTCGAGCTGTACCGCGCCCACCGCGGCGACCGGCCGGTCACCGGCCTCATCTACACCCATTCGCACGTCGACCATTTCGGCGGTGCGATGGGTGTGACCACCGAGGCCGACGCCGAATCCGGGCGCTGCCCGGTGATCGCGCCCGCGGGCTTCCTCGAGCACGCCGTCGCCGAGAACATCTACGCCGGAACGGCAATGGCGCGCCGGGCCGCCTACATGTACGGCGCGGCGCTGCCGCGCGGGCCGCACGGCACCGTGGGATCGGGTCTGGGACAGACGACTTCGACCGGCACCGTCACCCTGATCGCGCCGACGCTCGACATCACCGAGACCGGGCAGGAGGAGACGATCGACGGGGTGCGCATCGTCTTCCAGATCACCCCCGGCACCGAGGCGCCGTCGGAGATGAACTTCTACTTCCCCGACCATCGCGCCCTGTGCATGGCCGAGAACGCCACACACACCCTGCACAACCTGCTGACCCTGCGCGGCGCGCTGGTGCGCGACCCGCACGTGTGGGCGCAGTACCTGACCGAGTCGATCAACTTGTTCGGCTACGACTCCGACGTCGTGTTCGCCTCCCATCACTGGCCCACCTGGGGCACCGAGCGTCTGGTGGAATACCTTGCACTGCAACGGGATCTGTACGGCTACCTGCACGACCAGACGCTGCGCCGGCTCAACCAGGGCTATGTCGGCTCCGAGATCGCCGAGGCGATCGAGCTGCCGCCCGCGCTCACCGCGGCCTGGAGCACCCACGGCTACTACGGTTCGGTCAGCCACAATGTGAAGGCCATCTACCAGCGCTACATGGGCTGGTTCGACGGCAATCCGGCGCACCTGTGGGAGCATCCGCCGGTCGAATCCGCCAAGCGCCATGTGGAATTCATGGGCGGCGCGGACGAGGCGCTGCGCAAGGCGCGCGTCTCCTTCGACGACGGCGACTACCGCTGGGTGGCGCAGGTGCTCAACTACGTCATCTTCGCCGACCCGTCCAACGAGGCCGCCAAGACCCTGCTGGCCAGCACCTACGACCAGCTCGGCTACGGCGCGGAGAACGCCACCTGGCGCAACTTCTTCCTGATGGGCGCCTACGAACTGCGCAACGGCAAGGTCGGCACCCCGACCAAGGCCAGCTCGCCGACCATGATGGCCGCGCTGACCATCGAGCAGGTCTTCGACGCCATGGCGCTGCGCCTGGACGGCCCGAAGGCCTGGCACGAGAAAGCCATCAGCGACTGGCGTTTCACCGACGAGAAGCGCACCCACCGCCTGGAACTCCGCAACGGCGTCCTGATCCACTTCGACCGCCGCGACGGCGACAAACTCCCGCCCGCCGACGTCACCTTCACCCTCACCCGCCCGACCTTGATCGGCGTTCTCCTGGCAGGCCAGGATCTCGGCGCGGCCATGCAATCCGGCGCTCTCACCATCGACGGCGACGCCCAGAGCTTCGCCAAACTCGCCACCCTCTTCGACGAGCCCGACCCCGATTTCGCCATCGTCACCCCTGAGTAGACGAGTGGCGTACCCCGCGAGCGTCATGACGTACGTCATCCGACGCTCGCGGGGCTGTTCGCCGGGTGCCTAGCTTCGCACGGATACCCAATTATGAAAGGGATTCCTGCGATGACTACCACTTTCAAGCTCGGCGGCGAGCTCGATGTGAGCCGAATCGGCTACGGCACAATGCGATTGGCGGATCAGGCGCCCGGTTTCGACGATGCGGTGCTGCACGTCTGGCGGGCGCCCGCCGATCGGAAGAGCGCGATCGCATTGCTGCGGCGGGCGGTCGAGGCGGGGGTGAACCTCATCGATACCGCCGATGCGTACGGGCTCGGTGAGAGCGAGGAGCTGATCGCCGAGGCGCTGGCGCCGTATCGCGAGGATGTGGTGATCGCGACCAAGGTCGGTGCGGTGCATCCGTCGCCGACCGAATGGCTGTCGCTGGGGCATCCGGCGTATCTGCGGCAGCAGGCCGAATTGTCCCTGCGGCGACTGCGAGTGGATCACCTCGATCTCTTGCAACTGCATCGGGTCGATTCGGCCTATCCGCTCGCCGATCAGGTCGGTGCGCTGCGCCAGCTGGTCGACGAGGGCAAGGCGCGGCTGATCGGGTTGTCGGAGGTCGGCGTCGAGGAGATTCGGGCGGCGGCGGAGATCACGCCCATCGCCAGCGTGCAGAACCTCTACAACCTCTCCCACCGGGTCGCCGAGGATGTCGTGGAATACACCGCCGCGCAAGGCATCGCGTTCCTGCCCTGGTTCCCGCTCGGTTCGGGCGCGCATGTCGGGGCCGATGGCGTGCTCGCGGAAATCGCCGCCGAACTTGACGCGACTCCGGTGCAGGTGTCGCTGGCGTGGTTGTTGCACCGCTCGCCGACCATGCTGCCGATTCCGGGCACCGCCTCCGCGGAGCATCTCGATCAGAACATCGCCGCGGCGCGGATCCGGCTGTCGGACAGTCAGTTCGAGCGGCTCTCGGCGATCGCCGCGCCCTGAGTACGTCACGGTCGATCCCCGACTACGTCACGGTTGCCGTCAGCTGACAGATGTGGCGGCAGGGGTCCGGGAACGAGAGTTGAAGCCGCACAAGGTGCAGTAACGCTCTCGAAGGGACAAGGACATGATCGACATTCGACGCATCGGCAAGCGGCGCGGCGCCCGGGCCATCGCGGCGGTCACCGCCGCGGTGGCGGCCGGCAGCCTGGCGGTGGCCTGCACCGCGAGCACCGTCACCCACGCCGGACCGAACGAGGACGCGCCGAAGCCGACCGTGGTGCTGGTGCACGGCGCGTTCGCGGACGGCTCGAGCTGGAACGATGTCATCGACAAGCTCCGCAAGGACGGGTATCCGGTGGTGGCCGCGGCGAATCCGCTGCGCGGTCCGGCCTCCGACGCCACCACGCTGAAGGGCCTGATCAGCCATATCAACGGACCCGTGGTGCTGGTCGGGCACTCCTACGGCGGTTCGGTCATCAGCGCGGCCGCGGCGGGCAACGACCAGGTGAAGAGCCTGGTCTACGTCGCGGCCTTCCTGCCCGCGCCGGGTGAGACGGCGCTCGAGCTGACCAACAAGTTCCCCGGCACCACCCTGCCCGGCACCCTCGACCCGGTCGCCTTCACCGCCCCGGACGGCAGTGCCGGCACCGATCTGTACATCCAGCAGGCCAAGTTCCACGATCAGTTCGCCGCCGACGTGCCCGCCGACCGCGCCGCCCGGGCCGCCGCGTCGCAGCGTCCGATCCTGCAGGCCGCGCTGGAGGAGAAAGCGACCGTGGCGGCGTGGACCGACAAGCCCAGCTGGGATGTGGTCACCACCCAGGACCTCAATATCCCGGTCGCGGCCCAGCGGTTCATGGCCGAGCGGGCGCACGCGCAGGTCACCGAGGTCGACGCCTCGCATTCGGTCGCCGTCTCGCACCCGGATCTGGTCGCGGGCGTGATCGAGCGGGCTGCCCAGAGCTCCGCCCACTGAACCGCACTCGGCCCACTGACACGAAAAGCATTCGAGGAGAACACGATCATGGATCTGAAACTGGAAGTAATCGTCCTGCCCGTCGCCGACGTCGACCGCGCGAAAGCCTTCTACGTCGAGCGGCTCGGCTTCCGACTCGACGCCGATTTCCCGGTGGACGAGGGCTACCGCGTCGTGCAGGCCACCCCGCCCGGTTCGGAATGCTCGATCATCTTCGGCACCGGCGTCACCGCGGCCGCGCCCGGCTCGGTGCAGGGCCTGCATCTGATCGTCACCGATATCGAAAAGGCCGTGGCGGAGCTGACCGAACGCGGGATCACGGTCGAAGGACCGTTCCACGACGCGACCGGAGCCTTCCACCACGCCGGGGCGAAAGACCGTGTGCCGGGTGCGCATCCGGAGCGCAGCAGCTACGGCTCGTTCGCGGCCTTCACCGATCCCGACGGCAATTCCTGGTTCCTGCAGGAAATTACCCGGCGCGCGCCGGGCCGCTGAACCGATGAGCGAGGCTGAACCCATGTCAGACAAGGAAATCCACACCTACGATGTCGTGGTGATCGGCGCCGGGCCGGTCGGTGAGAATGTCGCCGACCGGAGCCGCGCGGCCGGACTGAGCACGGTGATCGTCGAATCCGAACTTGTCGGCGGCGAATGTTCCTACTGGGCTTGCGAACCCAGCAAGGCGCTGCTGCGACCCGTCCTGCTCTACGGCGAGGCCGCCCGCTTCCCCGGTGTCGGCGGCGCGGTCACCGGTCCGCTCGACGCGGATGCGGTGCTGAAGCATCGTGACCGGACGTCGGCCGACTGGAACGACCGGGACCAGGTCGACTGGCTCGATTCGGCGTGCATCGACCTCGTACGCGGCCACGGCCGTCTCGACGGGCCGCGGCGGGTGACCGTCCACACCCCCGAAGGCGGCATCGTGCGGCTCGCCGCCCGGCACGCGGTGGCGGTGTGCACCGGCACCTCCGCGGCACTCCCGCCGCTGCCGGGCCTGGATGCGTTGCGTCCGTGGACGAGTCGCGAGGCCACCAGCGCCCGCGAGGTGCCCGATCGGCTCGCGATTCTCGGGGCGGGCGTAGTCGCGGTCGAAATGGCCACCGCCTGGCGGGGATTGGGCGCGCAGGTCACGCTCATCGCCCGCGAATCCCGGCTGCTGGGCCGCGTCGAGGCCTTCGCCGCGGACCTGGTCGCCGATCGGCTCCGGGAGGCCGGTGTCACGCTGCATGTGGGTACAACCATCGAGACGGCCGAGCGCGCGGGCGGGCCCGACGACGCTGTCCACATCACACTTGCCGACGGCACGCGACTGGTCGCCGACGAGCTGCTGCTCGCGACCGGACGCGCGCCGCGCACCGAGGACATCGGGCTGGAAACCGTCGGCCTGACGCCGGGGGAGTGGCTCGGCGTGGACGACGCCTATGCCGTGACCGCCGTCGATGGCGAGTGGTTGTATGCGGTCGGCGATGTGAATCGCCGTGCGCTGCTCACCCATCAGGGCAAATACCAGGCGCGGATCGCCGGGGCCGCCATTGCCGCCCGGGCGCGTGGGCTGGCGCTGGATACCGGGCGCTGGGGTGCGCACGCGGGGACCGCTGACCTCGAGGCGGTGCCCCAGGTGGTCTTCACCGATCCGGAAATCGCCGCGGTCGGTCTCACCACCGAGGATGCCGCGCGGGCCGGGCGGACAGTGGATGTGGTCGATTACGAGATCGGCCGGGTCGCGGGCGCGATCCAGCACGATCCCGGGTATCGAGGGCACGCCCGCGTGCTCATCGATCCGGAGCGCCGGGTGATCGTCGGCGCCACCTTCGCCGGAGCGGGCGTCGCCGAGCTGCTGCACTCGGCCACCGTCGCCATCGCCGGTGAGGTTCCGATCGACCGGCTGTGGCATGCGGTTCCCTCATTCCCCACCATCAGCGAGATCTGGCTTCGGCTGCTGGAAACCTATCGCGATCAACGGGTCTGACGCCGCTGGTAGGGTGGTTTCGTGCTCATCGAGGAAGTCGACAGAATCTAGCCGCCAGTCGAAGGCGGCGCATTTCCTCACACCGGCGCGATTCCACTCATCCGCGCCCTCGCGCCTTCGTCTGCTTTCCGCACCCTCATGAATTCACGCGGCCCGCTCGTTTCCCGAGCAGGAAGAGTCGACGACCCATGTCCATATCCATGCCCTCTGCTGTCGTCCTGCAGAACCTGTCCTTCGAATGGCCCGACGGAAGTATCGCGCTTGCCGGGCTCACCGGTACCCTGACCGCCGGGCGCACCGGCCTGGTCGGCCGCAACGGCGCCGGGAAATCCATGCTGATCGAGGATCTGCTGCACGGCCGCCGTCCCGAACGCGCTGTCCTGCATACGGATCGGGTGGGTTATCTGCCGCAACGCCTCGACAATCTGGACGAGCGGGCCAGCGCGCTGGAGAACGTCCACGCGGTGGCCGTCACCGTCGTGACCGGCACGATTCGCAATCAGCTGGCGCGGTTGCTGCTGCGCGGCAGTGCGGTCGAACGTCCCGTCTCGACGCTGTCCGGCGGTGAGCGCTTCCAATCTCGTGGTCAGCCACGACTATCCGTTCCTGCGCCGGATCGGCGTCGATGTGGTGCTCGAGCTCGAACCCTGCGGCCGCATCCACCGACGGGACACGCTCTAGCGGCGTTGTAGAACATGAGAATGCCGGGCCCGCTGATGTTTTCGCGGGCCCGGCATTGGTTTTTCCGGTTTCAGAGGTGGTCGGCGTCGATAATGGCCTGGGCGAACGGATGCGGAGCTTCCTGCGGGACATTGTGTCCGATGCCGTCGAGCACGCGGTGCTCGTACTTGCCGGTGAACTTGGCCCGATAGCCCTTCCCGTCCTTGGCCGGGCCGTCGAAATCGCTGCTGATCGTGATGGCGGGTACGGAGATCGCCGGGCCGGTCGCCAGCCGCTGCTCGTACGAATCGTATTGCGGCTCACCGGGAGCCAGGCTCAACCGCCACCGATAGTTCGAGATGACGATCGCGACGTGATCGGGATTGTCGAAGGCGGCGGCGCTGCGGTCATAGGTGGCGTCGTCGAACTTCCAGGCGGGGGAGGCGCGCTGCCAGATGAGCTTGTCGAAATCGTGGCGGTTGCGCTCGTAGCCCAGGCGACCGCGCTCGGTGGCGAAGTAGTACTGGTACCACCAGCCGAGTTCGGCCTCCGGTGCGAGCGGCTGCTGCTGAGCCGCCTGCTGGGTGATGATGTAGCCGCTCACCGCCACCATCGCCTTGACCCGCTCGGGCCACAGGGCGGCGATGATATCGACCGTGCGTGCGCCCCAATCGAATCCGCCGAGCACCGCCTTGTCGATGTGCAAGGCGTCCATGAAGTCGACGATGTCGCGGGCGATGGCCGACTGCTGGCCGTTGCGGACGGTGTCGGGGGAGCGGAAGGTGGTCGTGCCGTAGCCGCGCAGGAACGGGACCAGCACCCGGTAACCGGCGTCGGCCAGCTGCGGCGCGACATCGACGTAGCTGTAGGCGTCGTAGGGCCAGCCGTGCAGGAGGATCACCGGCTGGCCGGTGCTGGGGCCGAATTCGGCGTAGCCGATATTGAGCACGCCCGCGTCGATCTGCTTGATCGGGCCGAGGGAGGTGTGCGCGCCGGATCCGGCGCGCAGGTCCGCACCCGCGGCCGTGGTGGCGGGAGCGGGGGTGGCCGTGGTTTCGGTCGTGCACGCGGTCAGGGTGACCGCGGCCAGGCCCGCGGCGAGGGCGCCGCCGAGAAGTCTTCTGCTGAAATCCATGCCCTCGACGCTAGGAATCGGCCCGGCCCGGCGGCGAGCGTCGAATGACGTAATCGGTGTCGCCCGGTTACGTCATCCGACACCGGTCATGCGGCCGAATCGTCCGCCGGGGGCAGCAGCGCCGCGAGATCGCCGCGCGAGCTGATCCCCAGCTTCGGGAAAATCCGGTGCAGATGCGTGCTGACCGTCCGATGCGACAGGTACAGCCGCTGCCCGATCTCCCGGTTGGTCAATCCCTGCGCCGCCAGCTGCGCGATGCTCAACTCGTGCGGGGTGAGCTGATCGCGGGCGTCCGGATTCCGGTTCGGACTCGACTCGCCCGCGCTGCGCAGTTCCAGGCGGGCCCGTTCACTCCACGCCGTGAAGCCCAGGGCATCGAAAGTCTCACGGGCCGTGCGCAAATGGGCGCGTGACTCCACCACCCGGCGCTGCCGCCGCAGCCATTCGCCGTAGGCCAGATGCAGGCGGCCGCGTTCGGCGGGCCAGCCGGTGAGATCCGCCTCGAGGGCTTCGGCGAACAGCTTCTCGGCATCATCACCCGCCAGTACCGCCCGGGCGTAGCGCAACCCGATGTGCAGGGCGGGCGACGACGTGGACGCGGCCACCGGCTCCACGTCGCGAAGCAGGTCGCGCAGGGCATCGGTCTGCCCGGCGCGGACCGCGGCCTCGGCGAGTTCGGCGAGGAAGGACGCGTGTCGACAGCGAATAGGACGGGTCGCGTGGATCGTGCAGGCGGGCCAGGTCGGTGAAGGCATCGTCGAATCGGCCCTCGCCCAGCGCGATCAGTCCCCGGGTGAGCAGCACCTTGCCCAGCACCGGCCGGGAGCCGGCCGCGAGACCGACGCGTTCGGCGTCCGTCGCGAGCGCCGCGGCCTGCGGATAGTCGCCACGCAGCGCCGCGATCTCGGCCTGGATCGCGACGACCGACGCATGCATGAAGGTTTGCTGGGTCTCCAGGGCGAAGGCCGCGGACTCGGCCGCGATGGGTGCGGCGGTGGCGAGGTCGCCGACCCGCACCAGGCCCCGGGCCTGGATCGCGAGGGCGCGGGTCAACAGCCCGAGCCGGCCGGACGACCGGAATCCGGCCGCGGCCGCGGTGGCGAAGTGCACGGAGAGGTCGAAGGCGCCGACCTGGTGTGCCGCGCTGCTGAGCAGATGATCGACCTCCGGATCGCGTCCCGTGGTCGCGGCCAGCACCCGCAAGTGACCCAGGACCTGCTCGCCGCGCTCGAACGGAGCCACGATCGAGTCGACCGCGAGCTTCCGCGGATCGCCGTCGGGAACACCGAAGGTGTCGGCTACGGCGAGCACCGCGCGCCGGATATCGGGACCGGGTTCGGACCAGTAGCACCGCATGGCCGCGCCCCACAGGATGCGCAGCGCCGAATCGGTATACCCGTCGGCGGCGACGGAGGCGGCGAGTGCGGCCAATTCGCCTATGTGCGAGGGATTCTCGCGCATGCCGTCCTCGAATCCGCTGAGGATCCAGTTCGCCGTGGCCTGCTGTCCGCTCGTGAGCGGCAGGGTGCGCGCGGTGTCGACCAGTCGTTCGACCGTCTTCCGCTGACCGGAATCGACCGCCAGTTCCGCCGCGCGCAGCAGGCGATCCGCGCGCCGGCCCGGCGTGGCGCTGAGCGCGGCCGCGCGCTCCAGGGCGGCGATCGCGCCGCCGCGGTGCCGGGACCGTTCGGCGGCCTGTTCGAGGGCGGTGGCCACGTCCTCATCGGCCCCGGCCACGCCCGCCGCCCGATGCCACACCTGGCGATCCGGTGACTCGGCGAGCGTCTCGGCCAGTGCCAGATGGGCACGGCGTCGCTGCTCGGCCGTGGCCGAGGCCACCAAGGCCGAGCGGACCAGTGGGTGGCGGAAAGCCACTGCGCCGGAGGCGATATCGATCAGGTGGGCCGTCACGGCGGGTGTGAGGATCTCCGCGGTCGCCGGGGAGCCTTGGACAATCCCCGCGGCGGTGAGTGTCTCGGTGATCGAGTCGCTGTCGTTCAGGGCCGCGACGAGCAGGGCGGCCCGGGTCGGTTCGGGCAGGGTCGCGCCACGCGCCGAGAAGGCGCGTTCCAGCCGCTCGGTCAAGGGCAGCATCATGACCGGTTCGGCGAGATCCGTTGCCGCGGTCGGAAGTTCGGTCAGGGCCAGCGGATTGCCGTGGGCCTCGGCGAGCACCCGGCGGCGGACCTGGACGGGCAGTTCCGGTACGACGCTGTCGAGGAGTGCGTTGGCCTCGTCCTGGGGGAGCGGCCGCAGGCGCAGGGCGGTGAGTCCGGCCTCGCGCAGCGGTGAACCCGTGCCGTCCCGCAGCGTGGCCAGCACCGCGACCGGTTCGGATTCGATGCGGCGCACCACGAAGGCGAGCACCTCGGCGCTGGCGGGATCGAGCCAGTGCACGTCCTCGGCCACGAGCAGCAGCGGCCGCTCGAAGGCGGCGTCGGCCAGCACGGTCAGGGCCGCCAGGCCCACCAGGTGCGGGCTCGGTTCCTCGGTACTGTCCGACATGCCCAGAGCGGTTGTCAGCGCGTCGAACTGGCGCGCGGGCAGGGCTTGGAACTCGCGGCGCAGGGGGTACAGCAGGCGATGCAGACCGGCGTAGGCGAGGCCGTGCTCGGCCTCCAGACCGACCGTCCGCAGTACGCGCAACCCGGTGGCAACGGCGACGGCCGCCTCGACCAGCGTGGATTTTCCGATCCCCGGCTCGCCTTCGATCAGGAAGCCGCTGCGGTCGCCGGGGTTGTCCACGAGGGCGGACAGTTCTTTCAGCTCGGTGTCTCGTCCGAACATCGGCATGTGTGGCGGTCTCCTCCCGGACCCGCGATGACGTACGGGACCTGCCGCGAGATTACCGAAAAACAGTTACGTCACCTCAGCGTCAACTGACAGATTCGGCGCCCTGCCTGCGGCGGCGAAGGTGATTCCCATGACAACCGTTCGCTTTCACCTGATGTCCACCCTGACCCCCGCCGAGGTCGTCGCCGTCCTCACCGACTTCGGCCCGACCCGCTCCGAGGCGTGGCCGAGCATCGACGCCGAGCACTTCACCGTCCACGACCGCGGCGAGAACTGGGCCGAGGTCACCGAGGGCACCGCCGCCGCCTGGGAACGCGCCCGCTACCAATGGAATCCGGACGGCGACACCGTGGTGATCACCACGCTGGATTCCAAGCTCTTCGGCGCGGGCGGCGGCTGGGTGTTTCGCGCCACCCCCGACACCTTCGGCACCCGGGTCGACGTCGAACTGACCCGGACCCCCAAGGCGCTCAAGGGCAAGCTGCTGGCGGCGCTGCTGCCGCTGGTCGGCCCGTCCTCGCTGCGCAAGGCGTTCGCCGGCCCGCTGAAGGCGGAGTGATGCCCGCGAATCCTGCCCTCGCCCCCGGCGTCCACAGCTTCGACTCCGACGGAATCCTCCAGCGCTACCACGTCTTCGGTCGCGGACCGGTTTGCCTCGCGCATCCCGGCGGGCCCGGAATCCACTGGGAGTACCTGCGCATGCCCGAGCTCGAGGAACACCTCACCATGGTGTACATCGAGGCGCTGGGCACCGGCGAATCCGGCCGTCTCCCAACGCATCCGAACGGCTACAGTCGCGGGCGCTACAGCCTCGCGCTGCAGCGGATCATCGAGCACCTGGGCGTACCCGAGGCCTATCTGCTCGGCCATTCCCACGGTGCGTTCGTCGCCGCCTACCACGCGCTGCACCGCCCCGAGCGGCTCGCCGGCGTCATCCTCTACGAGGGTGCCCCGGTCACCGGCCCCGAGCACAGTGCCGAGGCCGGACGCCGCTTCCAGGAGTTCGCCGCCGCCCACGCCGACCGCCCCGAACTGGCCGAGGTGCTCGCGGCAGCCGCTGCCATGCAAGACATTACGAGCGACGAACAAACCGTCGCGGTAGCCCGCGGCATCCTCCCCGCCTACTTCGCCGACTACTGGTCCGACGAACCACGATGGGCTGCCTTCCGCGCCGGCATCCAGGCCACCTACATCTCCGGCCTGAACGCCGACCTGACCCCCGACCTCATCGACGACCGTGCGTCCCTCCCGAATTCGACCATCCCCACCCTGATCATCGTCGGCCGCCACGACGTCATCTGCGGCCCCCGCTGGGCCGAGGAACTCCACACCCTCATCCCCGACTCGCGCCTGGTGATCCTCGAAAACAGCGGCCACCTGGGCCATCTGGAGGAACCAATCCGCTTCACCACCGCGGTCCTCGACTTCGTCTTCTCCTCGAAAGGCTGACCGCCATGCCCTCGTTCCGCGCAGTCCGCAGCGATCTGGCCTTCGCCACAACCATTTTCACGGGCCCGGTAGCCCTGTGGCTCTGGTCCGAGCTCGCCGTACTGCACGGACGAGGGCCCACCCCCTCCGACTTCCTCAACCACTCGAACGGACAGCTCCCATGACAACAACTGCGGCACACGCCACTTCCGCTTCCGAACGTTCCTCCGTCATCCGTGTCTCCCTGATCCGCGGCCTCCTGGCCCTCCTCTGGGCCGCCGCCTTCGCCGCCGCCTCAGACCCCCTGAACGCCGTAGCCATCGCCCTCCTCGTCATCTACCCCCTCATCGACGCCGTCTCCTGCGCCGTCGACTACCTCGCCACCCCCAACCCCTCCGAACGCCGAGTAACCGCGTTCAACGGCATCCTCAGCACCACCATCGCCATTGCCCTCGGCATAGCCGGCACCGCGGGCGGCGTCCCCGCCGTCCTGACCGTCTTCGGCGCCTGGGCAACTCTCTCCGGCGCTGCCCAACTGGTCGTAGGCATCCACCGCCGGGGCCCCGTCCTCGGCAAACAATGGCCAACCCTGATCTCCGGCGGCCTGTCCGCCCTGGTCGGAGCCGTCTACATCGCCCAAGCCGCCGGTGATTCCCCGACCCTGGATGTGCTGTCGGTCTACGCCACCGGCGGCGGCATCTTCTTCCTGGTCCAGGCCGCCCTGTTGCTCTGGAAGGCCCGGACACGCAGAGCGTCAGGAGAGTAGTTGCTCGAGGCGGGTGGTGCAGAAGGCGGTGATGTTCATCTCCGGTGGGAGTTTGGCCTGGTTCGTCATGCGAAGCAGGGGAATCGAGAGCAGCACCACCCCGAGTACTTCGTTGTAATGCAAGTGGCGCACCGGGCGACCGGTGCGTTTCTCGTAGTACTCGATCGTCTCGGCGCGGGAGGGGGTGCCCGGGAGCGGGGTGTGGCCCTCGAATTCGCTGCTGGCCCAGTCCAGGAAGAGCATCCAGGCCAGGTCGGCCTCGCCATCGCCCAGGAAGGCCATTTCCCAGTCGAGGACGCCGGTTACCTGGAAGTCCTTGTCGTAGAGGATGTTCGACATGCGGGCGTCGCCCCAGCAGAGGGACACGCGCTCGGGCTCGTAGGCGTTGTCGCGGAGGTGGGCGAGGGCCCGGCCGAAGATCTCCGGTTGTTGGCCGCCGCACGCCCAGGTCATGGCGGCGTCCAGGTAGCCCACGAGCTGGTGGACGGGTCCGTGGCCGTGGCGGGGGAAGGACAGGAAGTCCAATCGGAGTTCCCGCCAATCCAGTTCGTGGATGGCGGCCATGGTGTCGACGCAGCCCCACCACATGCGTTGCCGCTGTTCGGGTGTGGCCTCGAAGTAGGTGCCGGCCGAGTGGTACGACGGGTAGTCGCTGGGGGAGTCGCCCGGGAGGCGGTTCATCACGTAGTAGGGGCTGCCCAGTGCACCGGTGCCGCGATCCAGCCAGGCGACGGACGGCACCGGGATGGCGGTCCCGGCCAGCCGTTGCATGACCAGGACCTGCCGGAGCAGGTCGTAGTCGGGGAACAGGGCGTTCTCCGGCGGGCGGCGCAGCACCAGGGGCACCGTGCCGTTCTCGCCCATGGCGTCGAACAGGTATGTCTCGGTGGAGAATCCGCGCGCGGTGCGCGCGAACTCGGCGACCGTGGACGATCCGAGCTGCGGAAGATGCTGCCGCAGCGCCGGTTCCAGTGCGGCCGGTAATTCCTCCGGAGAGGGTCGGAGCGCGTTCGTCATCGTTACCCCGCGAATCCGTACCGCGCGTTGCGGCCGTAGAACACCATTTCGACGAGGCCGTAGCCGACCTTGCCCTCGTGCTCGACGCGACACAGAGTTCCACTGAGCGCCTGGACCTTCTGTAGGTCGGCGGTGTCGGTGAGGTCGGCCGCGAAGCTGTCGCTCCAGTACGGTCCGCGCCACAGCCCGGAGCCATAGCCGCGGTACACGTCGTATCCGGCCAGGCCCGGCCAGTAATTGGTGACCCGCGACAGGGTGAACTCGCGGTCCCGGCCGTCGGCGCTCTGGGTGACGAACTTGCCGCCCTTGATGATTCGGAAGTCGTCGCGGAAATCCAGGTCGTGCTTCACGTCGAGGATCGGGATCGGCGGAGCGGCCGAATCGATGGGCTCGAAGATCGCGCCCTCGAAGTGCCAGCGCTCGCCGTCCGCGGTCTCGCGCTGCGCGAAATGCACCAGCTCATCGTCGAATTGGAAGATGCCCATGTAGTACAGCACCCCGTCGGGCATTTCCGCGGGCTGCAGGCCCTCGCCCTCGGACAGGCTGCCGCCGCCACCGCCGTGCCGGGTGCCCCAGGAGTGATCGCGCCCGAACCACCAGTTGTCCGGGTCGATGTCGATGCGCTGCCCCTCGACCTCCAGCCAGCCGCTGATCCGCCCGTTCTGGTAGTACCGCCGGGCGTCCTCGCGCACCCGCCCGCGGCTGCGGAAGAACGCGGGTTCCTGTTCGTAGGCGGGGAATTGGCCCTCGAAGTCGAGTTGCATGCGGATGCCGTGCTCGTTGTCGTCGAGGGTGGCGCGCACCTTGCGCAGCGGTTCGACCACCTCGTAGCGGTAGGGCCCGACCTGCCAGCTGTCCAAACCGTCCGCCTGCCCGATGATCTCGCGCGACATCCGCACCACGTGCGCCACCTTGTCGTCGATGGTGATCATCACGTAGGCGTCCACCACATTGCGGTTGGGGTAGCGCGCCAGGCCGGTCATCACATTGACCGAGCCGGATTTGTCGAAGCCGTACAACACGATTCGCTCGGTCCAGCGCAGGTCGCTCTGCAGCGTGTGGTCGAAGGTGGTGGGCAGCTGGTGGATGAGCAGTTCGTCGTGAGGAGTGAGCATCGGTGGTCCTCTCATGGAGCCCGGCGACGCATCGCCGTAATTCGAATACGCGATGAACCGTATTTCAACCGAGGTCCGGAGATATCCTGTTTCGCGAAACTCGCCGACAGGAGATCTCCGTGACCCAGCCCGCCCCGCGCTCCGGTCCCGGCCGCCCGCGTGATCCGCAATTGGACGCGCAGGTGCTCGCCGCCACCCAGGAACTGCTGGTCAGCGATGGTTACGAGGCCACCACCATTGCCGCGGTCGCCCGCCGCGCCGGCGTCGTCGCCACCTCCATCTACCGCCGCTGGCCCAGCAAGCGAGCCCTGATCGAGGACGCCGCCTTCACCCTCGACACCGGCAACTACCCCGTCCCCACCGGCGACCTGCGCGCCGACCTGCTGGCCTGGACCCGCCTGTTCCTCGACGCGGCCGCCTACCCGCCGGCCCGTTCGGCCCTGCCCGGCCTGCTCGCCGCCTATCACGACAATCGCGAGGAACACCGCCGCATCCTCGACCTGGGCGAGCAGCCGACCCGCGCGGCCCTGCGCGAACTCCTCGCCGACGCCGCGGCCGCCGGACAGGCCTCGCCCGCCTGCGATGCGGACGCGGTTTTCGAGCTGCTCCGCGGCGCAACGCTTTTCCGTGCCCTCACACACGGTGACGAGAACGCCGACGCCTTCTGTCATCAGATCGCCGACGCCCTGCTGGCCGTCGCGGCCGCTCCCGCGCGAGTGACATCGGCGGTGGACTGACACGAGAAAGGCCCGGATCCGGCCGGATCCGGGCCTCGCAACGTGCGTCTTTACGGCTGGTAGACCTCGACGTAGGCGTTGGTGGCCACGGCGATGACACCCGGTCCCATACCGGTGCAGCCCACCGAAACGGGCTGGCCCGACGGTGTGAACGGGTAGCTGAGCGACTTGTACGGTCCGATGGCGTACAGCGGGAACGGCCCGCTGGCGTAGAGGCCGACACAATCCAGGTGCACGACGTAGTTGGAACCGCCGTCCGGAGCGCAGACCGCGGTCGCGTCGGTCAATCCTCTCGTGACGCTGCAGTCCTGCGGCGCGGCCTGTGCGCTACCCGCGCCGAGGACGGCCGCGAAGCCCAGGCCCGTAATGCTGACCGCGGCAATCCGTGCGGCGACACCCAATGACGTTCTCATGAAACTCCTTCAGTTCGCAGTGCAGGTAGAGCGGGGCCGACCTCACGATCGGACGACCCGACCCTGGGAATCGAAGCGTTCCGATATTCATCGGACGAATGACCGTTTTCGCTACCGGGTAATTCTTCTGAGTCCGAAACCGGCTGGAAAACAGTGTTTTCCGGTGGCAACGACCAGCACGGTCTCCGACGCCAGCCCGCCGATGTCATGCGGCCACCCCCTGGACCGTGCTGACCAACTCGTCGACCAGGGCCTTCGGGGCGCGATCGGTCCACATGACCACCGCGTCGATCGGGGGCGCGTCGGCCACCGGGAGCACCCGGGAACCACTGTCCGCGTGCCGCCGGGCCATGGATTCCGGTGCGAGCCAGATCCCCTGCCGCCGGGCCGCGATGATCGGACCGTCCTCCACGTCCAGCACCGCCGGATCGCGCAGCGCCCGGTCCGGGCGCAGGGTGCCGACCCAGCCGCGTTCGACGCTGTCGGACACGAAGATCGCGGGCAGCACCACCGGATCGGCGGCCAGCTCGGCCAGCACCAGCGCGTCGTGCTCGGCGAAACGGTGGTCGCGGGACACCGTCGCCACCCAGGGCTCGGAGCCGATGACGGTGTGGCGCAAGCGGGTTCCGTCCAGTGGGAGCCAGCCGAATCCGGCATCGGCCCGGCCGGATTCTAGGGCGCGCACGCCCTCGGGCATGGTCCGCACGCTGACCAGATCCACCTGTAGACCCGGTACCGCCGCTTCGAGGCCGTCGGCGACCCGGATCAGGAAGGGGGTGGTCCGGCACGGGCAGCACACCACGCGCAGGCGGTTGATCCGTTGTCCCGCAACCCTGTTCACCCGCTCGGCCAGCTCCACCCAGCCGTCGACGAGGGCCTGCGCCCCGGTCGCGAGTTCCCGTCCGGCATCGGTCAATTGCGTTCCGTGTGAACCGCGGACCAGCAGCACCGCCCCGAGTGTCCGCTCCAGCTGCCGGATCTGGGCCGAGAGCGTCTGCCGCGTGAGGTGCAGCAGCGTCGCCGCCCGCGTGATATCGCCCGCCGCCGCTACTGCCAGGAAGGATTCCAGCAGTCGAATGTTCAACTCCGGCAGGGCGTCACGGGCGATCGGCTCGTACAGCCGCCGATCCCGCTCCGCCGCACCAATACCCGGCATGTCAGACCTCCGCCTCGGAACGGGTGCTCCGGGTCGCCCACACCGCCGCGGCGGCGAGCCCCGCCAGCGCCGCGCCGACCCACAGCACGGCCCGCAGCGCCAGATTGTCGGCGACCAGCCCGCCGAACAACGCGCCCAGCGCGATCGCGAGATTGAACATGGAGGTGTTCAAGGCCGTGGCCGCCTCCGCGGATTCCGGTGCGGCACGCAGAATCCAGGTCTGCACACCCACCGGGATGCCGCCGAACGCCAGGCCCCACACGATCAGCAGCCCCAGCCCCGTCACCACCGTGCCGCCGACCAGTGCCATCAGCACCAGCACGGCCGCCAGCAGCCCGGCAATCGTGATGAGCGCCTTGCGGATATCGTGCCCGCCCAGCGCACCGGCCACGAAATTGCCGATGATGCCCGCGACTCCGAAGGCCAGCAGCGACGGACCGACCAGCGCCTGGTCCATCCCGGACACGTCCTGCAGGATCGGGCTCACGAACGTGAACGCGGTGTAGTGCCCGCTCACCAGTAGGAACGTGACCAGCACCCCGGCCCGTACCACCGGATTGCGGAACTGCTCGGCCAGCGTGCGCACCCGCACCGGCTCGGTGGCGGGCAGCGGCGGCAGCAGGAGCAGCAGCGCCACCACGACCACCAGGCCCAGTCCGCCCAGCACCCCGAAAGCCACGCGCCAGTCGGTCAATTCGCCGATCAGCGTGCCGGCCGGGACGCCGAGCACATTGGCAGCGGTCGCACCGCCGAAGGCGATGGCGGTCGCGCGCGGAATGAACCGCTCCGGCACCATGCGCACCGCGATGCCCGCCGCCAGCGCCCAGAAGCCGCCGATGGCGATGCCGACCAGGAAGCGCGAGGCCAGCAGCAGCGGGAAGTTCGGCGCGAACGCCGACATCAGATTCGCCCCGACCATCAGGGTGATCAGCCCCAGCAGCACCACGCGCCGATCCAGGCGGCCGATCGCCACCGGCAGCAGCGGCGCGGTCGCCGAGGCCACCAGGCCCGGCACCGTCACCATCAACCCGGCCGTGCCCTCGGAGACGTCGAGCGCACCACCGACCGAGGTCAGCAGACCGACCGGTAGGGCCTCGGACGTCACCATCGCGAACGTCCCCATCGCCACCGCCGCGACACCCAGCCACCGGTGCAATGGCACCCGCTCCGGTGTGGATTCCGGTGTCGGAGCCGGGGATTCCTGTGCCGGAGAACCGACAGCGCTCACCATGCGCACACTCCTCATCTGTGAGAATCCCCGCCGGTCACGGTGACCGGCGGGGCCTCGATTTAGAATGGTCAGCCCCCTGCGGCCGAACAACGACGAAAAGTGCAATGCCGCATTAACCGCGGAGTAAGCGAGACGGGAACTTCGTGGAACTGCGCGACATCGAGATCTTCTTGACGCTCGCCGAGGAACTGCACTTCGGCCGCACCGCCGAGCGCCTGCACGTCACCCCCGCGCGCATCACCCAGGCGATCAAGAAGCAGGAGCGTCAGATCGGCGCCCTGCTCTTCGAGCGCACCAACCGCAGCGTCCGCCTCACCACCGTCGGCGAACAGCTGCGCGACGATCTGCTCCCGCACTACGAGGGCCTGGCCTACGGCATGCGCCGCGCCAAACTCGCCGCCAGCGGCCAGACCGCGGTGCTGCGCCTGGGCCTGATGCCGTTCAATATCAGCGAGTTCCGCGTCTTCTGGGACGAGTTTCGGGATCGGCATCCCAACTGGCAGTTGAAACTTCGCCGCATGCACTACACCGACCCGTTCGAGCAGCTGCGCAGCGGCGAATTCGACGCCGTGGTGCTCTGGCTGCCGGTGCGCGAACCCGATTTCGTGGTCGGGCCCACGCTGTTCCACGATCCCCGGGTCCTCGCCGTCGCCGACGACCACCCGCTGGCCGACCGCGAGACGGTCACCCTGGAGGAGACCACCGAATACGTGCACGCCATGGCCCCGCTCGGGTCCCGCTACTGGGAGGACGGCTACCTGCCCTTCGTCACGCCCGGCGGCAACCCGGTCAACCGCGGCCGCCCGGCCCTGCACGCCGACGACCTGATCGACATGATCAGCACCGGTGAGGTCGTCCACATCTTCCCCGGCCACGTGCGCCGGCACTGGGGCATGAGCAATATCCGGTTCATCCCGGTCACCGACATGCCGCCCATCTCCTACGCCCTGATCTGGCGCTCCGAACTCGAATCCGAGCCGATCCGCGCCGTGGCGGAGGTGATCGGCGAACTGGGCGCGCGGCAGCTCTGACCGCTCACCAGTACTGGTTGCGGGATCGCTGGGCGGGCCGCGGCGGGGGAGTCGGCTGTCGCCGCTGGGGCGGGACGCGGGGCTGCGGGTGCGTGACGGTCGCGGGCGTCAGCGGGTGGGTGTCGTAGGCGGATTCGGCGTGTTCGGCCTCGTCGACGCCGTTCACCTCGGCCTCGTGGTCGACGCGGAAACCCAGCAGCCGGTGGATGATCCAGGCGAGCAGCAGGGTGGCGAGGAAGGAGTAGGCCAGCACCGCCAGGGCCGCGACGGCCTGCCGTTCGAGCTGGGTGAGACCACCGCCGTAGAGCAGGCCGTTACCGCCGGCCGGGTTCACCGAGGCGTCCGCGAACAGGCCGATCAGCAGCGTTCCCACCAGGCCGCCGACCAGGTGGACGCCCACCACGTCCAGCGAATCGTCGTAGCCGAAAACGTATTTCAGGCTCACCGCGAGCGCACAGCACACCCCGGCCGCCAGTCCGATGCACAGCGCGCCGATGGGCCCCACGAAACCGCAGGCGGGTGTGACGGCCACCAGACCGGCGACCGCGCCGGACGACGCCCCGATGGTGGTCGGCTTCCCGTCGCGCAGCTGTTCGACCACTATCCACGCCAGCGAGGCCGCGCCCGTCGCGATGGTGGTGTTGGTGAACGCCAGGGCGGCGAGATCGCCTGCGGTCAAGGCGGATCCGGCATTGAAGCCGTACCAGCCGAACCACAGCAGCGACGCGCCCAGCAGCGTGAACGGAACATTGTGCGGGCGTGGGACAGTGCGCGGCCAGCCGTGCCGCTCACCGATCACCAGCACCACCGCGAGCGCGGCCGCGCCCGCGTTGATGTGCACCGCAGTACCGCCCGCGAAGTCGAATGCCTTGAGCCGGTTGACGATCCAGCCGCCGACATCGGTGGAATTGCCCGACGCGTCGGAATCGGTGAACCCGCTGGCGCTGAAAACCCAATGGGCGACCGGGAAATACACCACGGTCGTCCACGCGACCGTGAAGACCACCCAGCTCCAGAATCGGGTCCGTCCCGCGATCGCCCCGGTGATCAGGGCCGTCGTGATGATCGCGAACATGAGCTGGAACATCACGAACGCCATCGTCGGAATCTGGTGTCCCGCAGGGCCGGACAGCGTTCCGTGCGTCATGCGCAGCAGGCTGTGCGACATACCGCCCACCAGCCCTTGATAGGCATCGTCGCCGAACGCCTCGCTGTAGCCGTACAACAGCCACAGGGTCGACACGACGCCCAGGCAGACGAAGTTCATCATCAGCATGTTCAGCACGCTCTTGCCGCCCACCATGCCGCCGTAGAAGAACGCCAGCCCCGGCGTCATCAACATGACCAGCGCGGCGCTCGCCAGCACCCACGCGGTATCTCCCGAATTCACACTCGTACCTCATATCCCACGGGAATTCGCGCACAGCATCGGAAAATGCTGTTTCCCCCAGTGGCCCGTTGGTGTTTCGAGGTGGTGAATTCGACGGCGGCCGGTCGTGCGACCGCGCGAAGCGTGCCGTCGCCGGGGATAAGGATCTGCGTGAACCAATTCCTGGCCGGTTTAACGCAGCCGCTTTAACTTGAGGGCATGGCG
The DNA here is from genome assembly GCF_041154655.1 of Nocardia sp. JMUB6875. Taxonomy (NCBI): domain Bacteria; kingdom Bacillati; phylum Actinomycetota; class Actinomycetes; order Mycobacteriales; family Nocardiaceae; genus Nocardia; species Nocardia sp. JMUB6875. The sequence goes on along the minus strand of NZ_BAAFGR010000004.1, from coordinate 5,482 downwards.
GCGAAAGCGCAGATCCTGGCGGCGGCGGAACGTCTGTTCGCCGAATTCGGCATCGAGTCGGTGTCGTTGCGGCAGATCGCGGTCGCCGCGGGACAACGCAATACCTCGGCGGTGGCGTATCACTACGGCAGCAAGGAGGCGCTGGTCGAGGCGATCTACGTGTGGCGGATGACCACGGTGAACGCGCAACGACTGGCAGGGCTGCGCGCACTCGGGACGGAAGCGAGCGTCGAGCAACTGGTGCGCGCCCTCGTCGAACCACTGGCCGCGACGCTGCACGATCCGGAGCGCGGCGACGAACCCAGCTGGTATCTGCGCTTCATCGCCGAAACCCTGTGGCGCCCACAGTTCGATCCGGTCGTCAACACCCTGCGCCGTCCCGAGGCCGAGAGCGTCCGGCTCGTCGTCGCGGGCCTACGCGGTGCGCTCGACGGGCTCGCCCCCGAGCTCTTCGACGAGCGCATGCGGCTGGTCTCCATGCTGGTGGTCACCGCGCTGGCCGACCGGGAACGCCGTCTCCAGGAGCCGGATCCGCCACCGCATCTCGGCGACCTCGGGCTCGAGGTGCTCGTCGCCGCGGCCACCGCCATCCTCACCGACCCCTGGCCACCTCGAAATCGACCGACAGAACAAGGAATACGATGACTGCCTCCTACGCCACCTTGGGCGACCTGCTGACCGGCCGCTCCCTGGCCGCCGGGCCGCGCACCCTGCACCGGCTGCCCGGCGGCGCCGACAGCGCGCCCTACGAACTCTTCACTCTCACACCGCAAACCAATCTGATCGGCGCGGAGATCTCGGGCATCGATCTGCGCGAGCCGGTCGGCCCGGAACTGTTCGCCGAACTCGACCGCGCGCTGCTGGAGTGGAAGGTGCTGTTCTTCCGCGACCAGCACCTCACCGGGGCGCAGCACCGCGACTTCGCGCGGCTGTGGGGCGAACTCGAGGTGCACCCGTTCCTGCCGCAGGGCGATGTCCCCGAGATCGTCCGCTTCGCCAAGGACGCCGACAATCCCGGCGTCGAGAACGCCTGGCACACCGACGTCACCTGGCGCGAGCGCCCCGCGCTCGGCTCGGTGCTGCGCGCCATCGAGGTGCCCGCGGCCGGTGGCGACACCCTGTTCGCGGACATGGCGGCCGCCTACGACAACCTGCCCGAGGACCTCAAGGCGCGCATCGAGGGCCTGGACGCGGTGCACGACTTCACGCTGCCGTTCGGCCGCTTCCTCGACGCCGACGAACTCGCCCGCCGCCAAGCCGAATTCCCGCCGGTCGCCCACCCCGTCGTGCGCACCCACCCCCGCACCGGCCGCAAGACCCTGTTCGTCAACGCCGTCTTCACCACCCACATCGTCGGCCTGGACACCGACGAGAGCGAAGACCTGCTGCGGCAGCTCTTCCTGCACGCCCGCACCCCGGAATACCAGGTCCGATTCCATTGGGCCGCAGGCTCGATCGCCTTCTGGGACAACCGCGCCACCCAGCACTACGCGGTCAACGACTACTTCCCGCAGCGCCGCGTGATGGAGCGCGCCGCCATCCTCGGCGACCGCCCCTACCGCTGATCCGGCACCGCCGGGTTCGCCCGGCGGACAGGGATCGAAGCCTGCCCCGGGCATCGCGGTTGCGATAGATTCTGTCGGGGCCGCACCCATGCCCGGGCATACCGACCGCGCTGTCCGGGGTACGCGGCCCCGATCAGCGTGTGGGGAGGGTCGTCCGTGAGTTTGCAGCCGGGGGCTGTGTTTGCCGGATTCACCGTGGAGCGGCTGCTCGGCGCGGGTGGGATGGGCGCGGTGTATCTGGTCGGGCATCCGCGGCTGCGAAAGCAGGTGGCGCTCAAGGTGCTGGCCGGTACCTTCACCTCGGATACCAAGGCGCGGGCGGCATTCGAGCGGGAGGCCACGCTCGCGGCCGGACTCGATCATCCGAACATCGTGTCGGTGTACGACCGCAGCGCCCCGGACGATCCGGCGTTGTGGCTGGCCATGCGCTATGTCGGCGGCGGTGACGCGGCGGGGCTGCTGAGCGCGCACCCGGGTGGACTGGAGCCGGAGCGGGCGGTGCGATTGCTCGAAGACGCCGCGCACGCATTGGATTACGCGCACGCCCGTGGGGTGCTGCATCGGGATGTGAAGCCGGCGAACCTGCTCATCGAGAACGATCAGCGGCACGGGGAATCCGCGGTGCTCACCGACTTCGGGATCGCGCGCACGCTCGACGACACCGTCACCCTGTCCGGGATCGCGGCCACCTTCGCCTATGCCGCGCCGGAACGGTTCAGCGAGGAGCCGGCCGACCATCGCGCCGACATCTACTCCCTGGGCTGCACCCTGTTTCAACTGTTGACGGGACAGCCGCCCTTCCCGCGCAAGGATCAGGCGGCCGTGATCGGCGCGCATCTGACCGCGCGACCGCCGTCGCCACGCGAGCTGCGCGCCGAACTCCCCGCCGAGTTGGATGCGGTGATCGCCACCGCGCTCGCGAAGTCGCCGAACGACCGGTATCCCAGCTGCGCCGCCCTCGTCGGGGCGGCCGCTGAGGCGCTGACCTCCGCCGTGGTGGCCGTGCCGGAACCGCCACGGCCGGTGGCGCTTTCGAAAGCCGCGCTCCCGGACCTGCCGGAGCTGCCGACCGAACTCGACAGACCGCTCGAGAAGACCCGATCCATCCGGCGGCCCACGGTGGTATCGGGGCTGGCCGTCGCGGGCGTGAGCGTGATCGTCACCGGCGTGATCGCCATGCGCGGCCACTCCGAACCGCCCGCCACGCCGCTCAGCCCGACCAGCTCGCCCGTGACTGTGACACAACAGGTTACGTCGACGACGGCGCCCGTCCAGACCACCGCGCCGACGACCTCGACGCAGCCCCCGGTCGTGACCACCACGGAGGATATTCCGCCCCCGATCAGCTACCAGCCTCCCGTGCAGCAGCCGAGGTACACGCCGCCCGCGATCCAGACGAACCCGGCCACCGAGGCCCCGGGCGTGATTCCGCAGACGCGGTCGCTCCAATACGGTCAGTGAGGCCGGGCCGGACTCACCTGGCGTTCGCGGTGCAGATCGTGTCGAGAACGAAGGCGGGCTTCACGATCCGGACGACCCACGATTCGAGGATGGGACCGGCGGACTTCAGCGCGGCCCGCTCGGCCTCGGCGGCCGTGGCGCCCGTGCCATAGGTGTACATCGGTTGTATCGACAATCCGGGGACGTTCGGCAGCACAGTCCACGGAAAGGCCGAAATATCACGCTCGACCACCGAGCCGCACTCGTTCTGGATCCGCACCGCGATATAGCAGCCGACCGGTTTACCGCACGCGTCCAGCGCGGCCTGATCCGCCGAACTCTGGTTCGGATAGTCGAAGGCCTCACCCACCCGGTCCCCGCCGAGGGCGATCGCACCGTACAGATATCCGCTCGCCTGCGCCGACCCGGCGGCCGCGACCAGCAGCGCCCCGACGACCGGAATCACCATGGCCCAGGCGAATTTACGCGAGACCGACATATGATCGCCCCTCATCCCGCGTTCGAGGTGCAGATGGTGTCCAGCACGAACGCCGGACGCACGACCCACCAGACTCCCGGCACCGAAATCGGTTCCAGGCCCGCCATCCGCATCGCGTTGGCCGATGCCTCGGCGGCCGTGGCGCCGGTCGCCGTCCAGTACTGGGGCCCGGTGCCGAGCGGCCAGGCGATATCGCGTTCGACCACCGAACCGCACTGGTTGTAGAACCGCGCCAACACCGTGCACAGGCCCGCGTCACCACAGGCTTTGACGGCCGCCGCGTCGGCCTCCTTCTGGGTTCGGTAGTCGGTGGCCTCACCAACCCCCTTGGTCCGCACCGCGATCGCGCCGTACAGATCCTCCTCCGCCTGCGCGCTCCCCGCTCCCGCGACGACCAGCGCCGCGGCCGCCGGAATCACCGCTACGAGAGCGGACTTCCCCAACAACGACATTCAACAACCCCCGGACTCGAACGTAGAGATACCGGGGCGATCATGGCGGCAATCACCGCACCTGTCCAGGGGGAATCGGTGCCGATCTTAATGATCTTGAAAGGGGATGTCGCGCCCACGCTTTCTGTGGCCTGCCCGGCCGGGGTGGGGGACTCCAAGATTGCGATGTGGGGAATCGTATTGACAGAATCGGCCTGATCGGTGGAATCGTCTTGGTCGCAGGGCTTTTCGCGATCGGGGGCTGGGAGCGGCGGTGGATCGCCGACGACGGTTTGACCGTGCTGCGCACGGTGCGAAACCTGCTGGCGGGCAACGGTCCGGTGTTCAACGCGGGTGAGCGGGTCGAGGTCAACACCAGCACGGGGTGGACGTACCTCATCTGGGCCGGCAGCTGGGTGACGCGGGCGCGGCTGGAGTACGTGGCGGTGGGGCTCGGGCTGATCCTGTCGGTGGTGTCCATCGTCGTCGCGATGGCGGGTACGGCTCGGCTGTGGGGCGGCGGTCGATTGCTGCTTCCGGCAGGCGCTCTCGTCTATATCGCCTTGCCGCCCGCTCGCGACTACGTCACCTCGGGGCTGGAATCCAGTCTGGTGATCTGCTGGCTCGCGGTGCTGTGGTGTTGGCTGATCACTTGGAGCCAGTCGGAAAAGTCGAGGCTGACAAGCTCTCTCGGAGTGGCATTCTTCGCGGGTCTGGCGCCGTTGATCAGGCCAGAGCTGGTAATTGTCGGTGCACCAGCGGTTTTCATGATCCTCTGCGCGCCGCTGTCCGAGACTCGGTTGCGGCCGTGGGTATTCCGCGCGTCCACCGTTCTGGCCGCGGCTCTCGTGCCGGTGGGCTATCAGATCTGGCGGATGGGCTACTACGGACTGCCCTACCCGAATACGGCCGTCGCGAAGGATGCGAGCGGCGCGAAATGGCGGCAGGGCCTCGCCTACCTCTGGAATCTCGTCGGCCCCTACTGGCTGTGGGTTCCATTGCTCCTGTTGAGCATCGCCTCGCTGTTCACGCTGCGATCCCGGCTACCCCGCGGCGGCATCGCCGCATGGCGGCGGACACCCGCCGCGGTGGTCGCCCTCATGCTCGGCGCCGGACTGCTGTTGACCGCCTACGAGATTCGTGTCGGCGGTGATTTCATGCACGGTCGCATGCTGCTGCCGCCACTGTTCTGCCTGCTACTGCCCGTCATGGTGCTCCCGCTGAAATCAGCTGCCGAGCCGTCGAACTCGCGCCCCTACCGCATCGCGGCGGCCGCGGCCCTGTCCGCCATCGCGGGCTGGGCATTCATCGCCTCGGACGTGACCGCCATCGAATCCGGCAACGCGATAACCACCTCCGGCATCGCAGACGAACGCCTCTACTACATCCGCACCACCGGCCACCCCCACCCCATCCGCGCCGAGGACTACCTCGACTACCCCCGCATCCGAGCCATGCTCCGCGAGGTCTCCCGCAACCCCAACGGCGGCCTCCTCATCAACACCCCGTCCTTCCAGGACTGGCAAACAGTCCCACCCCCGAACACC
>NZ_BAAFGR010000003.1:0-113418 GCF_041154655.1 Nocardia sp. JMUB6875 | reverse complement strand
GTTGGACTATGCGGTGGAGGAGGTGGCCGAAGGGGGCGGGGGTGCTTTGGTAGCGGACGGCGTAGGTCATTTCGGTTCCGGCTTCGACCGGGCGGAATTCGAAGATGTTGGTCATTTCATGGAGGGGCGCGAAGCCGGTGCCGGTGTCCACGCGGCGGTGGAGGGGGTCGATTTCTCGGACTGTCCAGACGGAGCGGGTGGTCAGGGGGCCCAGGGTGCGGTTGCGTTCGGAGTAGGTTTTGCCTACCTCGGCGGGGCCGTGGTGGTCGGTTACCTCGAGGACGGCGGCTACCCATTCGGCGTAGCGGGCGGTATTGGAGATGACTTCCCAGACGCGGTCTACGGGGGCGGGGATGATCGCGCGTTCCGAGATTTCGAAATGGGCTGGCATGGGGGCTCTTTCGTCAGATCTGAGTGAGGACGGCGCGGGCGGTGTCGCGGCCGGAGCGGACCGCGCCGTCCATGAAGCCGTTCCAGTGGTCGGCGTGCTCGGCGCCCGCCCAGTGCACCAGGCCGAAGGGGGTGTCACGCCAGGAGCCGAGGGTGGACAGGACGCCGGGGCCCGGGACCGAGGTGGGGCCGCCCCGGGTCCATTCCTCTGCGGTCCAATCCATTTCGAAATAGTCGAGCGGGCGCAGCGCGTCCTTGCCGACGACCTTCGCGAACTGGCGCAGCACCGCGCCGCGGCGCTCCCGGGGCGGGCGGTGCGCCCACTTGCGCCACTCCGCGCCGCCGACAAAACCCATCAGGACACCGGGGCCGCCGTCGGGCGGGGTGTTGTCGAACATGGAGCAGACGGGGGAATCGGCGCGGAAGACGCCCTGGCCGTTGAGTCCGTCGGCGCGCCAGAACGGTTCCTTGTACACCGCTTCGCATTTCATCAAGGTGCCGAAGGCCAGGCGGGAGAACAGGGCATCCTGCTGCGGCGGCAGGAGTGGACGCCAGGCGATGCGGGCGGCGAGGGCGGGCGGGATGGCCACGATCACCCGGGACGCCCGGTAAATGCCGGAATCGGCGATCACCATCACTCCGTTGGCGTCCTGCTCGATCATTCGCACCGGGGAATCCAGCACCACCCGACCGTCGAGCTGCTCGGATAGGAGCTCCGAAATGCGTTGGGAGCCACCGACGAATCGGGATTCCTGCGCGCCGCCGGTGACGCCGATGCCGCGGTCGATGGTGCCGGGTGTGGTCTCGTTGCCGAAACCGGCGATGTACCAGAGGCTGAACAGCAGCGAGGCGTCGGCGGCGGACCCGCCGTAGGCCGAACCGAGGAAGACGTTCACCAGATCCAGCGCGCCGTCGGTGAGCGTGGTGCCGCGCAGCCAGCTCTCGAAGGTCATGCCGTCCCACTTGTGGGCGTGGTCGGCGCGCCAGGGCTTGTCGAGCGGGATGGTGCGGGCCAGGGTGTTGATGCGATGCATGGCGACGCCCAGATCCGGCAGCGCCAGCACGTCCGGTGGGATCTCGCCGGTGAATCGACGCGCGGAGTCACCGCGCACGTAGACGCTGGCGCCCTCGTTGTAGGCGGGGAAGGTCCGCACGCCGAGGTCGCGGGCCAGCCCGAGAATCTGATCCTGCGTGGGACCGACGAACTGGCCGCCCGCCTCGACCACCCGGCCGTCGCCGAGGTCGTGGTTCAATGTCCGGCCGCCGACACGCGAACGTGCCTCCAGGACAGTGACATTCAGCCCTGCGGCCACCAGTTCGCGGGCGGCGGTCAGACCCGCCAGCCCCGCGCCGACGACGATGACGTCCGTCTTCTCGCTCACAGCGTGGCGGTCCCTTCCGCGAAGGCGTCGGCGGCGGCCAGATCGAAGTCGCCGTGATCGCTGCCCAGCCCCTGCGCCACGAGTGCCGCTGCCGCGCAACCCAATACGGCGGCGGCACGCAGATCCCGGCCCAGGGCGATACCGCGCAGGAACCCCGCCGAGAACGCGTCACCGCACCCGGTGGTGTCCACGACGTCGGTGGCGAAGGCCGGTACCGCGAACGTCTCGGCGGCGGTGACCACCAGCGCGCCCTCGGCGCCACGCGTGGCCACCACGCAGCCGACGCCGCGGTCCACCAGTTCGCGGCAGCCCTGCTCGAGGGTGTCGGCGCCGGTGCAGCCGAGCACCTGATCGTCGTTGGGCAGCAGGTAATCCAGGTGCGGCAGCGCCGGGGCGATCCAGGCCAGCACGCCCGGATCGCCCGAGGCGAGCAGATCCGCCGACGTGACGACGCCCGCGGCGCGCGCGGGTTCGAGAATCCGCGCCGCGGCCTCCCCGCCGATCAGCTCCGGCCCGCCCAGATGCAGGTGGGTGGCGCGGGCGATCTCCTCGTGCGGGGCGTCGTCCGGCCCGTAGGTCAGGTTGGCCCCGGGCACGTGGAAGGCGGGGCGGCTGCCGTCCGGCCGGATGGGCAGCACCGATGCCGAGGTCTGCACTTCCTTGCGCCGCAACAGCAGCGAGGTGTCGATGCCGCGCGCGTCGAGCATGGCCAGCAGCAGGTCACCGATCGGGTCGGTGCCGATCGCGCCCGCGCAGCGCACGGCCGCACCGAGTTTCGCCAGCGTCAAAGCTGTGCCACCCGCGGTGCCCGCCGGGCTGAACCGGATCTGCTCGACCAGGGTCGCGCCCTGCCCCTCGGGGATCTGTTGCACCGGCCGCACCTGCACGTCGAATACGTGCGCTCCCAGGCAGATAATCGATTGCTCCACTACGTGTCCTGTTCTTCCAAACGATGGGTGGTGCCGTAGCCGCGGCGCAGCGCCGCCTCGATGACGGCCAGCTGCTGCTCCTCGCTCAGCGTGCGCACCGGCCCCGAAACCGTTGCCTTGCGGTAGATCTCGCACAGCCACTCCAGCAGCAGCGTGTTCTCCACCGCGTCGTCCAGGCTGGAGCCGAGGGCAACCGCACCGTGGTTGGCCATCAGCGCGGCCCGCTTGCCGTCCAGCGCGGCGAGCACGTGCGCGGCCAGTTCGGGGGTGCCGAAGGTGGCGAACGGCGCCACCCGGATCACGCCGCCGAGCAGCAACTGCTGATAGTGCAGGCACGGGATCTCATCCACGACCAGCGACAGCGCGGTGGACTCGACCGCGTGGGTGTGCACCACCGCGGCGGCATCGAAGCGCGCGTACACGCCCAGATGCAGTTCCAGCTCCGAGGTGGGCGCGAGCTCACCGGCGACCACCCGTCCGGCCGGATCCACGACGGTGACGTGCTCGGGTCCGGCCTCGGCGAGCCGGACCCCGGTCGCGGTCACCGCCACGTGCTCACCCACCGCGAGGCTCACATTGCCCGCCGTGCCGATCAGCAGCCCGGCCGCGGCCAGCTTCCGGGCCGCCGCGGCCACCGCCTCGCGCGCCTCGTCGAATTCCTTGTGCGACATCGGATCACCGCGCCCTTTCCGGTCGGCCGCCGACCGCGGCCGGGCGGCGGATCGCGTTCTCGTCTCCGTCATCATGGCGCAGCCGCCGCAGCGCGGGCGCCGCGACGAGCAGCACCACGGCCGGGATAGCGAACGCGTAGCCGAGCGCCGGACCGGCCGCGACCAATCCGAGCGCCACCGCACCCGCGACGGCTCCGGCGTAGTTGAACAGGTTGACCCGGGCGATCACCTCGTCACTCCGGTCGGGTCGCAACTCCCCCGCCGCACCGAACGCGATCGGCACCAGGATCCCGGTGCACACACCGGCGGCGGCGAACCCGGCGACCGCTCCGATCAATGTCGGAACGGCCGCGACGACACCGCATCCCGCCACCCCGATAGCCGTGGCCGCGGTGGCCAGCCGCGGGCGGCCGAAGCGCCGCACCGCCGGATCGACGGCGAGCCGGGCCAGGAACACCGCCGCCTGATAGGCGGCATACCCCAGCGGCGCGGCCGCGCTCGCGACCCGCAGACCATCGGCGAGATACACCGTGCCCCAGGCGGAAACCGCCGAATCGACGGTGAACGCCGCCAGCACCAGCAACCCGACAAACCAGATTCCGCTGCGCGGCAATGGATCTCGCCGCGCGGCGTCGTCATGGGGCCGATGCGCGGCCCGCGCCCGATCGAACACGCGGACACCGGCGCATGCGACGGCCAGCTGCACGGTCGCGGTCAGCAGCAGCGGCAGCCGCGACGAGGTGGTCGCGAGGCAGGCCGACACCAGCAACGCCCCACCCACCGCCGCGGCGGTATAGGAGGCGTACAACCGCCCGAACAGGGAAGTGCCGCTGCGCTTCTGCGCGAGCACGCCCTGCATATTGGACGCGGCGTCGACCATGCCCAGCCCGATTCCGTAGGCGGCCAGGGCGAGGACGAAGACGCCGAAGTCGGTGAGCCACGCGATCGCGCCCAGCGCGACGGCTTCCAGCACGAACCCCGAGCACAGCGCCTGCCGGCTGCCCCAGCGCACCGCCACCAGGTCGGCCAGCGCCGACCCCGCGGCCGCCGCGACGCACACACCCAGCAGCAACAGCGACACCGTCGCCTCGCTGATCCGCAGCCGCGTCTCGAGCTGCGGCAGCACGGTGACCAGCGTCGCGTACCCGAGCCCCTGAGCGCCGTAAGCGCCTGCCAGCCCGATGAATTCGGCGCGGTTGTTCACGTGACTCCCGATTTCGATCGCTCAGGTCAGGGCATGGCGGGCAGCGGCGCGCTGATCTCGCCCGCCGCGTGCAGGGTGGCGTAGGCCTGTCCGAGCGCGGCCAGCCCGGCCGGAACACCGACGATGACACCGCCGAGGATCGGGCCGACCGCCGCGCCGATCCCCAGCCCGGGGATGCAGCCGCCGATCATGCCGACGACGGCCCCGATCGCGCAGCCCGCGACCAGTCCGACCACACCGCCGGCCATGGTGCCCACGGTGGCGGCCAGCATGAATTCGTTCCCGGCCTGGTTCAGCGCATTGTTGATATCGGTCTGGGCGTCGATGGGCGTCGCGGTCGGGATCGGCGAAACCGCGTCGGCCACAGGCAGAACGAGGGCGGCGGGCGCGGCCGGGGCGGGGGCCGGATCGGCGGCCGCGGGCGCGGCATTGGCCGTCGCGGCCTCCGCGCCGAGCGTGATCAGGGCCGCGGTGGCGACCGCCAGGGTCATCCGGGTACGTGCAGTGTTCCGCATGGTGGATCCTTCGCGATTCTTCGCCGCCTGGCAGGGTGACCAGCGGCTGGCCAGAAATCTAAGGCCGGGTGAACGCGGTCACATCCGCCGGCCGCACGCTGACCGCGCATGCCCCGCACTGGCCGGAAATCCCCCCTCGCTAGCCCGCCAGCCGTTCGGCGCTGGGCGGGTGTCCCGTCCAGCGGATGTAGGCGCGCCGGAAATCCCGGATATCGCTGTAGCCGACCTCGCGCGCGACGAGCGCGACCGGCAGCGTCGATTCCCGCAGCAGCAGGATCGCGTGCCGCTGCCGCACCCGATCCCGGATCGTGCTGAAACTCTGCTCGGCCACGGCCAATTGACGCCGCAGGGTGCGTTCGGACATGTGGAGATGAGCGGCGACATCGGCCGCCGACAGCGGACGGCGCAGATCCTGTTCGAGCACGGCCTCGACCGCGGCCACGACATCGGACTCCCGGCGATCCGCGCCCAGCAGTCGGCGGCACGCGTCGACGGCGAGCGCCCGGGTGGGTTCGTGATGGGTCGGGAAGGCGATATCGAGCACGCTCGCGGGGAAGAAGGCGCGGTCGGCGTCGGCGGAGAATTCCACCCGGCAGCGCAGGAACCGCGCGTACTCGGCGGCGTAGGACGGGGGCGGGTAGGTCAGCTCCACCCGGGACGGCGACCAGTTCGGACCGGCGACCGTGCGCGCGAAAACCATGACGGTGGACAGGGCCTCCTCGATGAGGAACCGGCGCAGCTCGGGCTCGGGCCGCCGCTCCCGGAAGCGCAATGCGACCTCGTCGCCGAAGTATTCGAGATCCACGTCGACGAGGCTGCCCGAGGCCAGATGCAGATCCAGCGCCACCGACACCGCGTCGCCCAGCGTGGCGCAGGAGCGCATGGCGACCCCGAGCATCCCCATCGACAGCAGCATGTCCCGGCCGCCGACCAGCATGCCGAGGGGCTTCCCGGGCAGCTCCCGCACGGCCCGCCGCAGCACGGTCGCGGCCTGGCGGAACGACACCTTGCCCGGGTCGGGGGCCAGCATGTGCGCGGCCTCGAGCCCGGTGCCGACGAACCACGCGTCGACCCCGGCCCCTTCCCGCCGGCCGATCTCCACGATCCCGCTCAGGACGGTGGGCGGGATGATCGGCATATCGATACGGGCGTTCACGGGATCCGATCCCCGCGCGCCCTCAAGCTGGTCACGTGACCAATACTAGGCGGTGCCGGGGCTGGCCTGCCGGTTTCCGGCAGAAATCTCGCGAAGGTCTAGCGCGGGGACAGGCCTTCGAGGGCCGCCTTGGCGGGGGCATAGCCGGCGCGGGCGGATCTGCTGTAGACGCGCTTCGCGGCTTCCGTGCGCCCCAGGGATTTCCACTGATCGCCCAGCGCCTTCAGGGCGACCATGTCACCGTCCCGTTCCACCTCGCGGTAGAGGCGTTCGGCCTTGTCGTCCTCACCCCGGGCCTCGTGAACCGTTGCCAGGTGGACCTTTCCGAGAACGTGGCCATGGTCGACGTAGCGGCGGTACCAGTAGGCGGCCTGGTCGAGATCGCCCGCCTTCATACACATGTGCCCCAGAGTGAGCATCGAGAGCGTCTCACCGCTCTCGGCAGCCTGCCGATACCAGCGTTCGGCCTCGGTACGGGCGCCCCGGTTTTCGAGCAGTCGCGCCAGGAAGGACATGGACAGGGCGTCCTCCATCGCGGCGGCCTTGCGGAGTAGTCGTTCGGCCTCGCCGATATCACCGCGCTTCTGGTGATCGCGGGCGCGGGCCAGCAGCTGGCCGACCTCGCGACGCTTCCGGCCGGACACCGATGGTCGCGAATTCCCGGCGGGTGCTTGCGATTTCGATGCCAACGCCGGTGTCGTCCGGGCCGTGAGCAGTGCCATCGCCTCCGGAATGGAGGGCCGTCGCTCCGGCTGTTTGTCCATCAATTCGGTGATGAGCCGCCCGAGTTGCCCGGCGTGCGCGGGCGGGCGGGCCGCACCGAACAGCACCGCCTTCATGGTTCCGTGAATGGTGTCGCGGCGGAACGGCGAGAAGCCCTCTACCGCGTGATAGAGCGTGACGCCGAGGGAGTACATGTCCCCGGCCGGTGTGTCGTCGCCGTCGATGCGTTCGGGCGCCATGTATTCGAACGAGCCGATCAGCGTCTCCTTGGCGGTCAGCGTGTGATCGGAATGATGGCGGGCGGTGCCGAAATCGGTGAGCAGGACCTCGCCGTCGGGGGCGAGCAGGATATTGCCCGGCTTGACATCGCGGTGGACCACACCGGCCTCGTGGGCGGCCCGCAGCGCAAGCAACATCGCGGCGGCGATGGTCGTGGCCTCCGCGGCGGGCACCGGTCCGTCGCTGTCGATTCGCTGCTTCAGGGATCGGCCCGGCACCAGGCGCATGACGATCCAGGGCGTCACGCCGTCGGTGACGACATCGAGGACGCTGACGATGTTCGGATGGTCGCGCAGCCGGGTGGCATTGCGCGCCTCGCGTTCCGCTCGCGCGACCCGCTCGGCGTGCTCGGCGCCCGATTCGACCTGCGGGAGCAGCACTTCCTTCACCGCGACATCGACCCGCGACCGCTCGTCGCGCGCCTTCCAGACGGTCCCGAACCCGCCGGTACCCAGCTTCTCGATCAACCGGTACCGCCCGGCGAGCACCCATCCCGGTCGTCCCAGCGCCGACATGAAGGCCCCCAGCAGTTCTGTGCCCCAGCAACATTCGGAACCCCTCAACCGTACTCGAAGCCCATCGTGGCGCGCATCACGGGGCGACCCGTTGCATATACCCCCTAGGGGTATTAAATTTCTGCGGGTAGACGGAAACCGGACCGGAGAGGAGTGGGCGATGTGCGAATGCCGATGTCCGACCAGCAGCCGACCGACCCACCTACTTCGAGGAAGTGATTCCGATGGTTCCCGCCCCTACTCCCAACTCGCTCTTCCGTAATCGCGACTATCTGCGGCTGTTCGCCGCCCAGGTATCGGGTTTGTTCGGCACCGGCCTGACCACCGTCGCGCTGGGGTTGCTCGCCTACGACCTGGCCGGTGGTGGCGCGGCCGCGGTGCTCGGAACCGCGCTCACCATCAAGATGCTGGTCTATGTGACGGTCGCGCCGGTGGTGGCGGCGTACGCCGGGCGGCTGCCGCGGCGGACATTCCTGACCTCATTGCATCTGGTGCGCGGCGCGGTGGTGCTGGCGCTGCCGTTCATCGATCAGATCTGGCAGATCTACGTGCTGATCGCGGTGCTCCAGACCGCTTCCGCCGCATACACACCCACGTATCAGGCCGTGATCCCCGACATCCTCCCGGACGAGAAGCAGTACACCCGCGCACTGTCGGCCGCGCAGCTGGCGGCGACCATGGAGACGCTGCTGAGCCCGATGCTGGCGGCCGCGGCGCTGACGGTGATGAGCTTCCACTGGCTGTTCGTCGGGACCGCGATCGGCTTCGGGGTGTCGGCCCTGCTGGTCGTCGCCACCCGGATTCCGAACGCGAATGTCGCACAGGGTGACTCGTTCCGGGAGCGGATCACGGTGGGCGTGCGCATCTTCGCCGCCACGCCCCGGCTGCGCGGGTTGCTCGGGCTGAATCTGGTGGTCGCGGCCGCCGGGTCGGTGGTCATGGTGAATACCGTCAACTACGTGCGGGACACCCTCGGCGGGAACCAGTCGGGCGTGGCAATGCTGCTGGCCGCCAATGGCTTCGGCACCATGCTGGTGGCGCTGACCCTCCCCCGGGTGCTCGATCGCGCCGGCGCCCGCCCGGTGATGCTGGCCGGTGCGGCGACCCTGCTGAGCGGCTTGGGCGCGGCAATCGCACTGTCGCTGGCGGATTCGGGTGACTGGCGGTGGAGTGCGGCCATCGCGGTGTGGGCGCTCACCGGCGCGGGCACCGCCGCCATCCTGACGCCCACCGGGCAGGTGCTGCGGCAGTCGTCGCAACCGGCTGAGCGGCCCGCCCTCTTCGCGGCCCAGTTCTCGCTCTCGCACCTGGCCTGGCTGGTGACCTACCCGATCACCGGATGGCTCACCACCACAGCCGGTTTCACCACCACCTGGGTGGTCCTGGCCGGGTTCGCGGCGATCGGCATCACGGTGGCGGTGCGGGTGTGGCCGCGGCGCGAACCGGCGACGGTCACCCCGCTGCCCGCCGCCCGCGGCCTGGCCGCCGCGGCATGAGAAATCGAATCAGTCGGAAGGCGCTGAAGCCCAGCGCTTTTCGACGTTCGCCCAGCGCCAGTAGGCGACGGCGATGATCCAGGCCAGCACGAACAGGCCGACGATGCCGAATCCCACATTGTTCAAATCGATCCCGGCGATCCAGTCGGTGACCGGATTGACGAAGTCGGCGTCGTCGTGCAGCACGGTGATCAATTCGATCGAGCCGACCACCAGCGCCACCGCGATCGACAGCGCCGTGATGGTGAGGTTGTAGTAGATCTTGCGGATCGGCTCGGAGAAGGCCCAGTCGTAGGCGACGTTCATGAACAGCCCGTCGAGGGTGTCCATCAGGCTCATGCCCGCCGCGAACAGCAAGGGCAGCACCACGATCGCGTACCAGGGCAGTCCGGCGGCCGCGCCGGAACCGGCCAGGGCGAGCAGGGCCACCTCGGTGGCGGTGTCGAAGCCCAGACCGAACAGGATGCCCACCGGGTAGACCTGCGCCGGGCGGCGGACCGCCCGCATCACCGGGCCGAGCATCCGGGCCAGCACGCCGCGGGCCTGCAGCGCGGCCTCGAGTTCCGCGGCGTCGAACTCGCCGCGCCGGCTCCGCTGGAACACCCGCCAGATCCCGATCAGCGCAACCACATTGATCAGGCCGATCAGATACAGGAACGATCCGGAGGCGACCGTGGACACCGTGCCCAGGGTCTTGCGGGCCGTCGAATCGTCGTCGAACAGCACGCCGACCACGCGGGCCCCCGCCACCACCAGCGCCGCCAGCACGAAGACGATGGTCGCGTGCCCCATGGCGAACCAGAAGCCGACGGACTTGGGCCGCTGCCCGTCGGTCATCAGCTTGCGGGTGGTGTTGTCGATGGCCGCGATGTGGTCGGCGTCGAAGGCGTGGCGCAGGCCGAACGCGTAGGCGGTGAAACCCAGTCCGACGCCGAACACCTGGGAGCCGAGCTGATAGCTGTGCGGCGCGACCGCCCCGAACAGCAGCCCGAAGGCCACGATGTGGATCAGCGCGACCACACCGAGCAGCACCCCGGCCTCGATCCAGTCCCGGCGCGTCCAGTCGTGCAGGACATGCCGCAGCCGGCGGGACGGTACGGCGGAGGCCGGACGGGGATCGATCGACATGCTCGCGAGACCTTCTCGGGGAACCCGCGTCCCCGCGCGTAGGAATGCGACGAGGCAGGGTCTGACTCCCGACCGCCGTGGCGGACCGAATACAGTGGCGCGACCGTCCCGGAATCACACCGGGTTCCCGACATCGTCACAAGATGTTCGCCCGACTATACAGAGCCCGCTACCGCACCACCGCCAGCGCCAGCGCGCCCACGGCGACGGCGAAGTACGCGCCGGGAAAGGCGATGTTGCGGAAGACGCGCTCGCGGACGTGGACGATCAGGGCGAGAGCGAAGTAGAGGGTCAGGCCCAGCGCGGCGGCGATGCCGAGCGGCCGCCAGCCCGCCAGGCCCGCCACCAGACCGAGCGCGGCCGCGCCCTTGAGGATTCCGGCGAGCGGGACCAGGGAGTGCGGGAACCGTACAGCGGCGGAATTGGCGAGCACGAAATCGGCGCGGGCGAGATCGGCGACGGCCATCGCGCCGTTCATGACGATCGCGATCACGGTGACGGCCAGGTAGGTGATGAACATGTATTCGACCCTGGTTCAGCGGAGTTCGCACGTCCAATACCTGCATCTATAACCTGATGGCATGGATGTGGACACGCGGTTGCTGCGGTACTTCGCCGCGGTGGCGGAGGAGGGCAATCTCAGCCGCGCCGCCGCGCGCCTGTTCGTCTCGCAACCCGCGCTGACCAAGCAGATCAAGCAGCTCGAGGCCCAGCTCGGGGTCGAACTGTTCACCCGCTCCAAAGCCGGTATGGCACTGACCGATCCGGGCCGGGCACTGGCCGAGCGGGTGCCGGGCGTGCTGGGCAGCTGGGACGCGGCGCTGACCGAGACCCGGGGCGCGGCGAGCCGGGCGGCGCGGGTGCTGCGGGTCGGGTACGTGGCCAGCGCGGCCAATGAGGCCACCCAGCTCATCATCGCGGAGTTCGCGCGGCGTCGGCCGCAGTGGCGGGTGGAGATGCGGCAGGCCGCGGAATGGTCGGATCCGACCGCGGGGCTGGTCGCGGGCGAGGTCGATATCGCCCTGCTGCGCTTGCCCTTTCCCGGCCAGGAGCGGTTGCGGGTGGAGTGGCTGCTGACCGAGCCGCGCTGCGTCGCGCTGCCCGCCGCGCACCCGCTGGCCGACCGCGAGATGATCGCGTTCCGCGAGCTGTGGGACGAGCCGTTCATCGCGGCCCCGCCGGAAACCGGTGCGTGGCGCGACTTCTGGCTGGCCGCCGACGAACGCGAGGGGCATCCGGTGCGGATCGGCGCGGTCACCGACCGCACCGACGACTGGCTGATCGCCATCGCCAACGGCTACGGGATCGCGCTCGCGCCGGAATCCTCGGCGCGCTTCTTCGCCAAGCCCGGCATCGTGTACCGCCCGGTCAGCGGGGTCAGCCCGACCCGGGTCGGCGTCGTCTGGCGGCCCGCCGCGGACACCGACCCGGTGGTTCAGGACTTCGTGCACAGCTGCCTCGAACACCGCGAGGCCGCCGAGCCGAGCTGAATCAGAGCGTGGCGATCATCTGCTTGGCGGTCGCGGCGTGGCTGTACTGGTTCGGATGGAATTGCGCGCCTTCGCCATTGTCGACGGAGGTGCCGTTGACCCAGCGGTCCGGAATCGCCTCGCACGCGTCGTGGCCGTTGGACAGCTCATAGGTGCTGAAGTACTCGGTGCCGCTCTGCGACTTCAGCATGGTGTTGAGCCCGCCGACGACGGTGTCCCGCGCCCAGTCGACATCGCCGGGCAGCACCGGCTGGCGGCCCGCGCACAGCGCCGCGTTGTCGGGCAGGATGTGCGGGTAGCCGACCAGCACGATGCGGGCGTGCGGGGCGCGAGTCCGGATGTCGGACACCAGTTTCGCGACCTTCGCCGACACCTGGGAGAACCGGTTCGGCATATCGGCGTCGTACTTGTTCTTGCAGCCCAGCAGCAGTTCCGCACTGCCGCTGGTGCTTCCGGTGCCCAGCGCCTGCAGCGCCGCACTGCCCGTGCCCGATCCGGTGCCCAGCGTCCCCGCCGTCACGCAGTCCTTCACGATCGCCCCGAAGCCGATGTCATTGCCGCCGACGCCGAGGGTGACCAGCGCCGTGTCGGCGGTGACGGCCGAGAGCTGCCCGCTGGTCACCGTATCGGTGGTCGCCCCGCCGCAGGTCACGTCGGTCAGGCTGTAACCGCGCGCGGCCGCGAACAGGTGGGCGTAGTTGCGATCGGACCGCGAGCAGGTCTTGTCGAGAATGTTGGAGATCCCGACACCGGCCGCGTACGAATCCCCCAGCGCCACATACTTGCCGCTGTCGGCGCTCGCGGCGGGCAGGCCGACGAGCGTTGCGGCGGCGGCGATCGCGATTATGGAAAGGCAGTGCTTCAGTTTCACGATATGGGTGTCCTCGTCGAGCGCTGGGGCGAATCGCCACAGACGGTACGAGATCACCTACTGCCCGGTAGGCGAAGATGCCGAATCGTGATATTGCGACCGCGGCGGTCACTCCGCCCTGGTGAAGGTGTCGCTGTTGGTGAGCACCGCGTGCGCCCAGGGCAGCGTCAGCAGTTCCGGCTCGGCGCCGGGACGCGGGGGTTTGATCGCCTGATCCGAGACGACATGCCAGGCGGCATGCAGGTCGCCGTCCCGGAGCAGGCCGGTGAAGGAGCAGACACTCGGAATGGAACCCGGTGCGACGAACGAGAATTGGGCGCACGGGCCGGTGTGCAGGCCGATGATCGGAACCTCGTTGCCCGCGAAGGAGCTGTCGGACAACGCGGTTTCGAACGTTCCGGTCAGCCGGCCGCCGGTGTCGTCGGTGATGGTGAGGCGGGAACCGTACTCGTTCCGCCACAGACCCTTCCAATCGATCTTCGATGCGGTATCCATGGTTCCCGCATACCCATTTCGCGCGGGTCAGTGCGCGCTGGGCTCCGAAAAGCCTCGGGAGGCGGCGAATTCCGCCATGTCCACGCGGCGGATCGAATTGGACAGGGCGCTGATGGTGCTGGTGCCCAGCGGGCCGCCGCGGTCGTAGAGGACGGCCGTGGCCACGGCGATGCCGTTGGCGGCGATCCGGTCCTGGGCGACGATGCCGAGTTCGCGGGTCTCGGGCAGGCGCGAAAGGGTCAGGCTGACATCGGAATTGATGTAGTTGATCCCCGTGGTGCCCCAGTTGCTGACCAGATTGGTGACGTCACTGACGAACGCGACGCATTCGAAGGGGGTGATGGCCAGGCCCTCGATCAAGGTCGGCATGTTGTGCCAGGCCGCTTTCCGGTACGGGTTGACGCCGGAGGCGAAATCGTGGGTCCAGTCGTCGGTGCCGGACTTGAACAGCGGCGGGTTGCCGTACGGCCCATCCAGCGACCGCTCGGGAATGGGCAGGTACCGGTCGGGCTGCCAGATCTCGCCCGCGGGCTCCTCGGTGGCGGCCAGGTAGTGCACGCTGGCGCGGGCCCGAACCTCGCCCTGCTGCACGATCGAGGCATCGGCCACGCGAATGCGATTGCCGTCCCGGATGACCGAACTCCGCAGCTCGATCGGCTCGTTGAGGACCGGCCGGAACATGTCCGCGCTGAACCGAGCCGGGATGAACCCGCTCCCGGGACTGTGGGTCTCGAGCTGGTGCGCCAGCAGGCCGCACACGGCCGTACCCGCCAATTGCCCCGTGGACCAGGCACTGACGGCCATCGGCGACGCGATGTAGCGGCCGTTCTCCTCGGTGAAGAACGCGAACGCGACCATGCTGCCTCCCCTAGCGGTTGATCTTCCTACCAAATTAGAACACGTGCCAGAAACCGGCGGGGAAGTCGGACCGGGCTCAGGCGTGCCGGTGGCGGTATTCCTGTGGGGTGCGGCCGGTCCAGCGACGGAAGGCGCGGATGAAGGAGGCGGCGTCGGCGTAGCCGAGCCGGGCAGCCAGTTGGTCGCAGGACAGATCGGTGTGGGTGAGCAGTTCCTCGGCGAGCAGGCGGCGGACCTCGTCCTGCAGGGCGCGGAAGGTGGTGCCCTCCTCGGCGAGGCGACGGGTGAGGGTGCGGGGGCTCAGACACAGTTCCGCGGCCACCGCGGTGTGGCCGGGCAGGGCGACGGGGTTGCGGGCCAGCAGGTTTCGGACCGCCCCGGCGGTTCCGGTGCGGGCTCGGCGGCGGTCCAGCAGATCGCGGCAGAGCTGTTCGCAGCCGGCGCGGGTCCAATCGTCGGCCTGCGGCAGCGGGAAATCCAGGAAGGCGGAGGCGAAGTGGATCGCGTCCTCACCGGCGTCGAAAAGCGGTTCCACACCGAAGATTTCGCGGTAGCGGGAGGTATCGCCGGGTGCCGAGTGCCGGAAGGTGACCCGGGTCGCGGGGACTCCGGCGGAGAACAGTTCACGGCCGATGGTCTGAATGCCGGACAGGATGCGCTCGGCCAGAAAGGGCCGCACGTCCATGGGCACCTCGGCGCCGTCGAAGACCAGCTTGCTCTGCTCCGCCCCCTCGACGAAGGTGAGCCGACCGAAGACGAAGGCCAGATCCAGGTAGCGCAACGCGACCTCGATGACCTGACGCAGGGTGCCGCTCGACAGCAGCGCCAGACCCCACGGCCCGTACAGCGCGATGTGATAGTTCCGGCCCGCCTCCGCGCCCAGACCGGGCTCGGCGCCGAAGCGCGCGAGCAGGTTCCGGATCACGGTGACCTCCTGGCGAGCGGTGACCGTCGCATCGGTATCGCGCACCGCCTCGGCGGTGAGGGCGCTGCCCGCCAGCGCCCGCGCCGCGGACATGCCGCGCTCCTCGGCCAGCCGCACGAGTACATGCACGCTGGCGGTGCCGCGCACCAGGTCCCAGTCGAACATGTGCACATCGTGCTCGACCGGACCGGCCGGGACAATCACCGCCACGGCCTGTCCCGGGCGGCCAAGAAATGTGCAGCTTCCGCCACCGGATCCGAAGACTCAGCCGTCCCGCGCCGACCGGCCACGGCCGTGGCCCCGATCACAGTACTGACGATGCGAATTCGCTATTACTCTCGCTTTGCGCGCATGGCTCGGATAGCCGAAAGACCCCATCCCGTGAACCTCACGAAAGGTGGCTCGTCATGATCACTTCCGGAAAGGCCGCGCTCGCGACCGCCACGCTCACCTTCGCCGCACTCGCCGCACCGCTCGCCCTGGCCGCACCGGCCCAGGCGGACCCGCTGTCCGGCACGTGCAGTGGCGGGCAGATCTCGTTCAATACCAATCCCATCGGCCTGTCCACGTCGCCGGTCAAGGCCGCGGTCACCGGCAACCTGTCCGGCTGCCAGGGCACGCCCTCCTCGGCAGGCACCGTGAAGGCCGATTTCGCCGGCACCGGTAGCTGTTTCGACGTGAACGGCACCGTCGACGGCGTCATTGCCTGGGCCGACGGACAGCGGAGTACCTTCTCCGGCCCGTACGACGTGCCCGGCGGTGCGGGCGCGCCGAAGACCAACACCGTCGCCATCACCGGCGGACCCGGTGCGGGACAACAGCTCACGGTCTCCCAGGCCGCGCTCAACGGCGCATCCCTGGTCGGCCCGTGCCTGAGCGACAGCGCAGACAACGCGTCGGTCGCCATTACCAGCGCGCAATTCGGCTGAGCGTCGGGCCGATTCGGCCGAACATCGGGCAACCGGGCACGGTCGTCAGTTCACCCAGGGCGGGCTGATGACCGTGCCGTCGGGGAGTTCACCGCTGAAACCGACCGGGGCGTTGACGAGAACCTCGGCCGGGCCATCGGACGGATTGTCGAGGCGGATGACCGATCCGGCCGGGGCGAGGGCCGCGTCGCCGGGCGACAGCTCGGCCGATTCGCCATCGATGGTCATGGTGATGCCGCCCGCGAGGACGACGAAGGCCTCCTCGCGCAGCACCCGGTGCGCGACACCGTCGGTGCGGGGCGAGACCTCGAGCCGCCACAGGCACAGTTCCTTGCTGCCGGTGCTGGGACGGACCAGGGGGAAGAAGCGGGAGCCGTGCATTTCGTGGGGTTGGACGTCGGCGGCGTGGATGACGGGCATTGCGATCTCCTTAGTCAAGCTGCTTGACCAATATGGTCAAGCTTGTTGACCAATCTGTCAAGTGCCAAGATTCCAGGCATGCCCGGATACGCACAGGACCTGCCGATGCTGCTGCTCGCGGCCGCCGCGGAGGTGACCGACGCCATCCACGACGGCTGTGTGGCGGCCGGATTCACCGATATCCGCCCCAGCCACGGCTTCGCCTTCGTGCGCATGGCGCCCAACGGCGCGACGGTCGGCGAGATCGCCGAGCATCTGGGCGTGACCAAGCAGGCCGCCAGCCAGCTGGTCGAGGAGCTGGTCAAAAAGGGCTACGCGCAACGCAATCCGCATCCCGGGGACGCCCGGGCCAAAATCGTCACCCTCACCGATCGCGGCTGGGCCTGCACCCGTGCCGCCGACGCCGCGGCAGCACACTTCACCCAGCGGTGGGGCGCTACGCTCGGACCCGGGGCGACCTTCGAATTGCGCAACGCTCTCGCGCGCGTGGTCACCCCCGGCCGGGTGCGGCCGTCATCCTGGTAGCGGAGGGGGACCTATGCTCACCGAGTTGTACTCCACACCCGGGCTGCTCGAAGCGCCGCTGGTGGAAGCCGATGGCGGTGTTGCCTTCTCGAATGTGACCGGTGGCGGTGTGTTCCGATTCCGGGACGGCACAACCGAATCCGTCGTCGCTTCCCGGCGCGGGATCGGCGGCTTGGCGGCCCATGCCGACGGCGGGTTGATCATGACCGGACGCGACCTGGCGTACACGGGTCCGGCCGGGCAGCGCACGGTCCTGACGGTCGAGGGCGCCACCGGGCTCAACGACATCACCACCGGACCCGACGGGTCGCTGTACGTGGGCGTCCTGCGGCACCGACCCCAGCAGGGCGAAACCGCCGGGCCCAGTGAAGTCCTGAGGATCGATCCCACCGGAACCGTCAGCGAGGCCGCCAACGGCATCGCCTGGCCCAATGGGCTCGGCTTCTCCCCCGACGACACGACGCTCTACGTCAGCGAATACGCGCGAGCCCGAGTACTGGCGATACGCGACGGGGAGACAAGGGTTTTCGCCACCGCGCCGCGCGGCGAGTGCGACGGTCTCGCGGTCGATGCCGAGGGCGGAGTCTGGGTCGCACTCGGAAGCGGCGGGGCCATCGCACGATTCGGCCCCGACGGCGCGCTCGACACCCTGCTCGAAATCCCGGACGGCGGGTTCGTCTCCTCCCTCGCCTTCGATGACACCACCCTGTACATCACCACGATCGGCCGCCTGCTGCGAACGACCACGAAAATCTCCGGTCTTCCCTTGCCCGCCAGCACAATCCCCGCCGGATCGCCCTTGCGGTGGTGACGTGGGCCGGTCGGCTCAACCGAGTTCGAGCGTCGTCACCCCGAAGATCCGGTCGGCGCGATATTCCCGGACCGGGCCGGTGTACATGCGGGCCGTTTCGAAGCTGGGCTTCAGGCCCGCCTCCTCCATCAGCCGCACCGCCGCCTCGTTGTTCAGCGGAACATCCACTGCCAGCGGCATTCCCGCCGCATGCGCCGCGAGTGCGGCCAGGAGTTGGCGTCCGTCGGCGGGGGTGTCGGCGAACAAAGGGCCGACGCGCAGCGAATCGCGGGCCGGGCGCAGGGTGGTGTAGCCGGTGACGGTGCCGTCGACGATGCGGGCGAAGGTTCGGTGGCCGGGTTCGTTCAGCCAGGCGGTGAGGAAGTCCGGGCGGTCGGCCGGGTGGCAGGCGGAGTCGTAGGGGTGCAGGACGGCGAAATCCGTTGGCGAGAGGGCGGTTACGGTGTTATCCGGGAGCGGAAGCCGCGGTACACCGGTGAATCGCGCACTGTTGTAGGCGAGTTCGAAACCGCTGCGCCGATAGTTGTCCTGCTGGTCCGGCACCCCGTCGAGCCCGACCACCCGGTCCCCGGCATGCTTCATCCCGGCTTCCCACGTGGCCAGCCCGAATCCGCGCCCGCGCAGGTCCTTTCGCACGAGATAGAAACCCAGGAAGGCGAATTCGTCGCCGTAGTTGACCACCGACACCGCGGTGGCGGGCTCCCCGTTGACCCGCCCGAGGAAGAACCCGTCGGGATCCTGCGCGAAGAACGCGGTGACGTCCCGCGCCCCCGGATTCCACCCCTCGGCGGCGGCCCACCCCACCACGGTGGCCCATTCCGCCGGTGTGGCGCGGGCAATGACCAGATCATCGATACGCACGGCATCCGGCATGCAGCCACGGTAGCCGCAAAAGCTCTGCTATTCCCGCAGATTCAGGCAGATGGGGTGACCCTCGGGGTCGAGCACGATGCCCCACGGCAACTGATTGTCCCAATCGGGATTGAGGCCGGGCTGAAACTCGGGGATGGTCGCACCCAGGGAGACGGCAAGATCGGTGGCCTGATCGATATCGGCGACATTCAGGTCCACATGCACCCGCTTGGGCTGCGCCGGATTATCGGGCCAGGGCGCAGCGGTATGCCCCTCTACGAACCCGAAGCACATGACCGACTTCCCATCGGTGATCAGCGCATATCCATCCTCGGCGTGCATGATTCGCCAATCCAGCAGAGCGCTGTAGAACTCGGCCAGCCGCAACGGATCGGCGGAGTCGATGGTGACGCAACTGAGCGCGATCGGCGCGGTCACGGCGCATCCTTTCAATTGGGCAGAGTCTTTCGATCGGGGTGGAACGACCATCGAACTGCCCGGAAACCATAACCCGGCACTCGGGTAGGGTCGGGCAAAGACATTGCCGACTACCTGCGGGTTGGGAGTTCATGGCCGACTACGCGCACTCCGATCATGCGAGCCGCAGCCGGGAAGAGAAGGCCCGGCGGCTGGCGGCGTACGCATGGGCGCGCGGGATCAGTGGCGATGAACTGCTCGAGCTGCCCGCTGCCCAGCGGCGGAAGCTGGCGCGGGCGGCGGAGACGAACCCGCCCAGCACCGAGGAGACCTGGCAGGTCGTGGCGCGGTTGCTGAGCGACAAGGACGCGTGGGCGGCACGGCATCCCGAGCATCCGGCGGCCCGGCGTGAGGCGCTGGACGAGAAGATCCTGTGGGTGAAGCCGCCGGTCAAACCGTGGGAGTAGCCGACCGCGCGGACTCTTGACAGCAAGAAATGAACGGGGGTTCACTGCTTGGGTGTCCCCCGATTACGAGAACCACTCCGGAACGCGCCCGGCCGCCTGGCGCGACGATCTGACCGGCGGTGACGACTCGCTGTTCGCGGGCCGTCCGGAACCGGTGAACGAATACACCGCGCGCACACTGACCTACGAGGTGACCGGGCGGATCGCGCGCATCACCTTCAATCGGCCCGAGCGCGGAAATGCCATCACCGTCGACACCCCGGTCGAACTGGCGGCGGCCGTCGAGCGGGCGGATCTGGATCCGCGGGTGCACGTCATCGTGGTGAGCGGGCGCGGCAAGGGGTTCTGCGGCGGGTACGACTTGTCGGTCTTCGCCGAGGGTGCGGATTCCTGGGCGGGCGGCTCACAGTCCGCCGAGGGCACTGCGATCTCCACCGAGGGCACGGTGCTCGATCCGGCCGTCCAGGCGCGCAACCACAATCCCTGGGGCACTTGGGATCCCATGGTCGACTACGCCATGATGTCGCGCTTCAACCGCGGTTTCGCCAGCCTGCTGCACGCCAACAAGCCGACCGTGGCCAAGGTGCACGGCTTCGCCATCGCGGGCGGCACCGATATCGCGCTGTTCGCCGACCAGATCATCTGCGCCGCCGACGCCCGTTTCGGCTACCCGCCCACCCGCACCTGGGGCATTCCGGCCGCGGGCATGTGGGCGCACCGCGTCGGCGACCAGCGCGCCAAACGACTGCTGTTCACCGGCGACAGCCTCAGCGGCAAGCAGGCCGAGGAATGGGGACTGGCCATCGAGGCCCCCGCACCCGAGGATCTGGACGCCCGCACCGAGGAACTGCTGGAACGCATCTCGCGCGTCCCGATCAACCAGCTGGTCATGGCCAAGCTGGCCCTCAACAGCGCGTTGCTCAACCAGGGCGTCCTCAACTCCGGCATGATCAGCACCGTCTTCGACGGCATCTCCCGCCACACCCGCGAGGGCTACGCCTTCCAGTTGCGCTCGGCCACCGCCGGTTTCCGCGAGGCGGTCCGCGAACGCGACGAACCCTTCGGGGACTGGAAGCGCGCGCAGTTCGACCGGCCCAAGGACTAGCCGACCGGCGCGAGAATCAGCCGATGCCCTCCACGTCGGTGCGCTCGACCTCCGTGACGACGCGGTCGGCGAGGGAGCGGAGGGCGGCGGCTTCGGCGGGGGTCATGTCGTCGATGAAGAGGCGGCGGACCAGTTCGACATGGTTGGGGGCCGCGGCCTCGAGGGCGGCGCGACCGGCATCGGTCAGCCGCACCTCGCGGCCGCGGGCGTCATCGACGGCCTGGCAGCGATCGACCAGGCCGCGCGCGGCCATTCGCGAAAGGTGTTTGGACAGGCGGCTCTTGTCCCAGCAGATCTCCGCGCCCAATTCCTTGGCGCGCATCTGACCATCGGCCGCCGACAGCGCCACCAGGACCTCGAAGTCGGACATCGACAGCCCGTCCTTGGCCAATCCGCCGGCCATCGCGGATTCCAGCCGCTGCCGCATGCGGATGAAGGACTGCCAGGTCGTCTGTTCCTCGTCGGTCAGCCAGCGCGTCATGGCATCCATAGTATCGACGGTTAGTTGACACGGACACCATGAGATATCACAGGAACCTCATGGCGAATCGGGGCGGTCCTCGGAGTGCACACTGTCGTACAGTGTTGACGGTTCGATTTGCGTAGTTCTGGCGGAAATCATCAATGCCGGAAGGCATTTCCACACAGGACGAATGAGACATATTCCGGCAGTGGAGGTTCCGGCATTCGGGGCAAATCCCCTAATCCACCTGGATGGATAGCCCATCCGGTTGACAATGCAACGTTGCGCCAGAACACTCGACGCCGAGCCCGGACCGGTCACCGCGCCGTGACCGCTGCGGCGGCGGTGGCAATCCGCGCCGAACCGGGCCAGTTACGACCCTATTGCGCCGACATTGAGGAATACATGAACGTTCGCCGGCTTCTCGTCACCGCCAGCGTCGCGGGCCTGACGACCATCGCAGCCCAGACCGCCGTCGCCTACGCCGACGTCCCCACCGGTTCCTCGGGCACCGGTTCGTCCGCCATCGACACCGGCTCCGCCGCGACCGGTTCCGCCGGGCTGACCCAGACCGGCTCCGCCGGTGGGCCGGTCTACCAGAACTGCGACCAGGCTCGCGCCGCCGGCGTGGCTCCGCTCTTCCGCGGGCAGCCGGGCTACAGCCCGCACCTCGACCCGGATGGGACGGGCATGGCTTGCCCGACCGTCTAGATCCCGAAGCCAAATGTGGCCCGGTCCTTTCGGACCGGGCCACATGGCGTTCAAGCGCTTCGGCTCAGCGACGCACGATCTTCAGGACCACCAGGCCCACGATGAGGGCGCCCGCGCCGATGAGGCTGTACTTGATCTTGGGCTCGTTGACCTTCGCCACGAACGACTGCTTGGCGTTGTCGGCCAGCCGCTGGGGGTCGGCGCGGACCGCGAGTTCGTCGAGGGTGCTTGCGAGCCGGTTGCGGGCGGCCTCGATCTCGCGCTCGATCGCCTCGGTGTCTCTCGCCACGTCACACTCCTGTCTGGATAGCCGCGCTGGGCGGCGTTGTCGTCTCGGGGCCGGTCGCACGGCGACTCCCGCATCGAGACGACGCGGAGAGCGGGCGAGCCGACCTGCTCAGGAGTGTATCGCCAACACCGGCTCGAGCCCGTCGACTAGCGTGGCGGCATGACCGAGAATCACCGACTCAGTCCCGGCGACACCGCCCCCGACTTCACCTTGCCCGACGCCGACGGCAAGGACGTCTCGCTGTCGGACTACCGCGGCCGCAAGGTGATCGTCTACTTCTACCCGGCCGCCAGCACCCCCGGCTGCACCAAGCAGGCCTGCGATTTCCGCGACAACCTGGCCGAACTCGAGGGCGCGGGCATCGAGGTCGTGGGCATCTCCCCCGACAAGCCCGCCAAGCTCGCCAAGTTCCGGGACAACGAGAAGCTGACCTTCCCGCTGCTGTCCGACCCGGACAAGGAAGTGCTGACCGCGTACGGCGCCTTCGGCGAGAAGATGATGTACGGCAAGAAGGTCACCGGCGTCATCCGCTCCACCTTCCTGGTCGACGAGAACGGCAAGATCGAGGTCGCCCAGTACAACGTGAAGGCCACCGGCCACGTGGCGAAGCTGCGCCGCGACCTGTCGGTCTGAGTTCGGAAACGCGGAATCCCGGCCCTTTCGGGGCCGGGATTCCGGCAAGTTGTTCGGGACGACCGCTCGCGAAGCCTTACACCTTCGGCATCATCTGCGCGGCCCACTGGAGCATCATGCGCCAGTGGTTGTCCCACCAATTGGCGAATTCGGGGCTGCCTAACGGGGGCGGTGCGAGTTCGCCCGGGAACAGGCCGCCTTCGGAGGGTGACCCGACCGCGTGGGTGGGGGCCGGGATGATTGACTCCGGATTCGAGGCGACCTCCGGCTCGGGCTGAGCCTTGATGAGCGGACGCGGATGCCCGCCGGACTTCTCCGAATGCGGTCCCCAGTTGAGGGTGGCCGGGTCGATGGTCACCATATCGCCGGGCAGCAACTCGGGGGCCGGCTGCTGTTCGGAATTCGGGGCGACCGCGTCGGTCGGAGTGACCATGCCGGGCGTCCCGTCCAGCATGCCCCCGGCCGAACCGGTATCGGGCGCGGGCGCCGACGGATCCCCGACCTGGTGCTCGCCCGCGTTGTGCGCGTCGGCGGACACCCGCGAGTCGATGAGCATGGGCTGCGGCACCTTCTTCGAATCACTGCCCGCCGCATAGACTCCGCCCGCCACCAGGCCGCCCGCCAGCACACTGGCCGCCGCGAACAGCGCCGCGGTGCCGCGCGCCCGGCGAATCCGCTCGGCCGCCTCCCCCGCGAACTCGGCCTCCGGCAGCGCCGCCAGCGCCGCGCCGATGGCGGGTGCGACGGCGGCGACCCCGCACGGAATGACGGGCGCGCCGAACCCGGACTCCAGCGCCGCCACCACCGCGGGTTCGGTTGCGGCCGAACCGATCAGCACCACCGCGTCCGGCTTCACCCCGGCCGCGTCGAACTGGTCCCACGCCGCCGTGACGGCGGTGCGCATGCTCTCCTCGCCGGCCGCGCCGCCGCTCAGCGTCACCGCGGCCAGCACCCGCCCGCGATCCGGCGAGATGAGCGAGAACGCCTGGAACCCGGGCACCACCTCGCAGATGGCCAGATCCTCGAATTCGTCCACCCAGGTCATGGCCCGCGCCACCGCGAGGTGCGCGGCCTTGGCCGACACCAGCGAGGAGTCGTGCCACGGCCCCGCGGCCAGCTTGGTCACGATGGCCCGCCGCTCGGCCGCATCGCGATAGGCGACGGCCGCACCGAGAATCTCCCGATCCGCGCCGATCCGGTCGGCGACGTCCTCCATCACCGCCTCCACCGCGACGGCCAAGTCGGCCTTCGTATCTCCGGTGATCGGCAGGACACGCTCGAGCACCACGCGCTCGGTCAGTTTGTCTCCGTCATCGGCCAGAGCCACCGCGCGGACGGTGCCGCGTTCGGTGGCGACGCCGATGGTCACCGCGGAACGAATAGGGGCAGAAGCAACCACAATCAGCCTTCCAACGTCGTCATCCTGGCTATGAATACGAGGGCGAAGAATTCCCGAGACCCCGCAGCTGAGACGCAGCTGCGATGGGTGTTCGGCGCCGAAGGCGGCTCGGATGGGTGAGATCGGATGACACACGAAGTACCGCAGCGTGTCATGCGCGTGTCGCTACCCGTAGGCTGTTCAGCGTGGAAGCACGCACGGGAGCCAGGTCGACGCGACGACCGGACCCTGCGTTGGAGCTGCAGGACGACCCACAGGAGCTGATGCCCCGTCGCCGCCCGACGCAGGAACGATCAAAACGCAAGTTCGACGCCCTGTTGCAGGCTTCCCGGGAATTACTCGTCGAGGTCGGGTTCGAATCGTTCACCTGCGAAGAGGTCGCGGCCCGCGCCGAGGTGCCGATCGGCACCCTCTACCAGTTCTTCGCCAACAAGTACGTCATCGTCTGCGAGCTGAATCGCCAAGACCTGGTGGCGGTTTCGCAGGAGCTGGCCGATTTCCACGGCGAGATCCCGTCCATGGACTGGCTGCGGCACATGACCCAGCTGGTGGATCACCTGGCGGATCTGTGGATGACCGACCCGTCGCGCCGCGAGGTGTGGCTGGCTATGCAGTCCACCCCCTCGACTCGGGCGACCGGCGCCATCCACGAGAAGGAATTCGCCGAGGCGGTCGCGCAGATGCTGCGCCCGCTCATGCCGCGCACCCCCCGCGGCCGCCGCTCGATGATGGCGCAGGTGCTGGTGCACGTCGTGTATTCGATGCTGAATTTCTCGGTGCAGGACGGCCTCGCGCACGAGGACGCGGTCGCCGAGCTCAAGCGCCTCATGGTGGCGTATCTGCTGATCGCGGAAAAGGAATCGCGCTCCGGCGGGCAGCGCACGACCTTCGATCCGGAGTAGCTAGTCGCGGATCAGGTCCGCTAGTTCGCCCGGATCCTCCAGCACCACCATCGCGGCCGCCGTATCGCCATCGTGGGTGAGCGACAGGTGAACTCGCACCCTGGGCAGGAATTCCGCTGCCAGCCCGTGCAATTTGATGCTGGGCCGTCCCCAGGCGTCATTGACGACCTCGATCAACGGGTACGGGTTGTCCCCGATCTGCGGGCTGCGTGCGAAGCGAGATGACGCCCACGCCTTGATGACCGCCTCCTTCGCCGCCCAGCGGATGGCGTAGCTGCGCGCCGGATCGGTGCCCTTGCTCTGGCAGTAACGCCGCTCTCCGGCGGTGAAACTCTCCCGGAGCATGGTGGTTCCGGTGCGTTCCATTTGCTCGGCGAACTCGGAGATGGTGACCAAGTCCAGGCCGATACCCAGGATCGTCACAGTGTGGGACTCCTAGTCTGGTCGTTGACATGGAACGGCGGACTCGCGCCGTGCACTCATCTAGAGATACAGGGCGCGAGCCCGCCGTGTCAGACCTACCGGGGGCTACTTACCGGTAAGCCGGTCTTCTTCTACTGGCAGGCCGGGCCTTTCGGCACCGCCACGTAGACCGCGTCCGAACCCAGCCGCGCCTGCTGCGAGAGCAGCACGTCGGCCTCGAGCTGACGCGACTGCTTGGCCGGGGTGCCGTCGCCGCCGAGGCGGCGGTCGGCGGGCCGCTCGTACAGCGGGGCCCCGCCGCACATGGCCTCGGCGAAGCGCTGGCGGCCGTTGAGCTGACGCTCCTGCGCCTTGCGCTGGTACGCCTCGCGCTGCTCCGCGTCGGCGATGGCCTCGACGAAGGCCTGCGGGTGCACGATGGCGACCAGGCCGGACACGTGGCCGAAGCCGAGCGAGGTGACCAGACCGGCCTTGAGCGGGAAGCGATCTCCCACGGTCAGCGCCTCGCGCAGCCACACCAGGTGCGGGTACTGGGCCATCTTCTCGTCCACGCAGTCCAGGCTGCGGTTGGGCGGGATGACGCCCTGCTCGAGCACCTGGCACAGGCCGATCATCTGGAAGGCCGCCGCGCCGCCCTTCGCGTGACCGGTGAGGGTCTTCTGCGAAATCACGAACAGCGGAGCACCTTCCGAGCGGCCGATGGAGGTGGCCAGCCGCTCGTGCAGCTCGGACTCGTTGGGATCGTTTGCGGCGGTGGAGGTGTCGTGCTTGGACACCACCGCGATCTCGTCCGGGCTGACGCCGAGCTTGCCGAGTTCCTTGGCCAGCTTGGACTCCGGGCCACCGCGGCCCGCGCCCAGCGCACCCAGGCCGGGGGCCGGGATGGAGGTGTGCACGCCGTCGGCGAAGGACTGCGCGAAGGCGACGACGCCCAGCACCGGCAGACCCATTTCGAGGGCCACCGTGCCGCGGGCCAGCAATACCGTTCCGCCGCCCATGGATTCGACGAAGCCGCCGCGGCGACGGTCGTTGGCACGGGAGAAGTACCGGTCGCTGATGCCCTTGGCGGACATGGCCGCCGAATCCGCGGTGGCCGACATGTCACCGAAGCCCACGATGCCCTCGATGCCGAGATCGTCGTAGCCGCCGGCGACCACCAGGTCGGCCTTGCCCAGCTTGATCTTGTCCACGCCCTCCTCGACGGAGACCGCCGCGGTCGCGCAGGCCGCGACCGGGTGGATCATGCCGCCGTAGGAGCCGACGTAGCTCTGAACCACATGGGCGAGAGCGACGTTGGGCAGCGCCTCCTGCAGGATGTCGTTGGCGCGCGGCTCACCGAGCAGGTTGTCGATGTAGAGCGAGCGCATCGAGGACATGCCGCCCATGCCGGTGCCCTGGGTGTTGGCGACCATGGCCGGGTGCACCCAGCTCATGAGTTCGGCCGGGCTGAAGCCGGAGCTCAGGAACGCGTCCACGGTGCAGACGATGTTCCACAGCGCCACCCGGTCGATGGAGCTCGCCATATCGGCGGAGATGCCCCACTTGGTGGGATCCCAGCCGGTGGGGATCTGACCGCCGACGGTGCGCGACAGCTTGGCCTTGCGCGGCACCCGAATCTCGGTGCCCGCCTTGCGGATCACCTGCCAGTCGCCGGTGCCCTCGATCGGGGTGACGACCGTCTGCTCCGGGTTGGCGGAGTAGAAGGCGCGCGCCTCGGCCTCGCTGTTGACCACGAAGGTGAGGTCCTTGTCCAGGAACACCGAGGTGAGCAGCGGGGCGGTGTTGTCGATCATGGCCCCGTCGTCGCCGTAGCGGCGCACGCCGCAGCGCTCCACCACGGTGTCGTGGTAGCGGTCCGCGATCTCGGATTCCTCGACGTACTCACCGGATTCGGTGTCGTACCAGCCCGGCTTGGGATCGTTCTCCCAGGTGACCAGGCCGGTGGTCCAGGCCAGCTCGAGCACGCCCGCGGCGGAGAGCTGATCGGAGACCTCGATCTCGAAGCGGGTGCGCGCCGAACCGTAGGGGCCGAGCTCGCCCGCGCCGACGATGACGACCATGTCGTCGAGATCGGCGGTGACCGAACCCCATTCGGGGGTGGGCAGCTTGGAGGACAGGGTCGGCGGAGCCGGGAGCGCCGAAATGGTCGCGCCGTCAGTGCCTTCCGACTCCTCGGCCGCGGCCGCCTCGGCCTGCTCGCGGGCTTCGCGGGCCAGCTCGGGCAGATCCAGCTTCGCCCCGGCGAGACCGCCGGTGAGGTCGATCTGCTGCGGTCCGGCCGCGGTCACCACGCGGGCCCGCGAGGTGCACCACTTGAGCAGCTCGTCGGCCATCTGCAGGGTGGACCAGGTGTGAACGCCGGCCTTCTCGACGGCCTCGACCAGCGGGTCGTTGCCGCCCATGAGGCCGGTGCCGCGCACCCAGCCGATCAGTGCGTGCACCAGGGTGACCCGCTCCGACCAGGACTTCTCCGCGCGCCACTTGGCGACGATGGCATCCAGGGCGGCCTTGGACTCGCCGTAGGCGCCGTCACCGCCGAACATGCCGCGGTTGGGCGAACCCGGCAGCACCACATGCAGTTTCGCGTCCACATCGTGGTCCGCGCCGATCTTGGACAGGCCGCCGATGAGGCGCTCCACCGACCACAGCAGCACGCGCATTTCCATCTCCGCGCGGGCGCCCGCGTCGGACATGTCACCGGCCACGCGCGGGGCGGCGAACGGCAGCAGCAGCGTCGGGGTCATCGCCTCCTTGACGAGAACCTTTGCGCCACCGGCATTGTCGACCTGCTCGGTGCCGACCCACTCGATGAGGGCGTCGATATCGCTGTAGGAGGCCATGTTCGCCGGAACCACCCACAGGGCGGCGCCGTGGCGGGCGTTGTCGCGGTAGAGCTGCTTGTAGAAGCCCAGGCGATCATCGTCCAGCTTGGAGGTGGTGACGACCACGGTCGCACCGCCCGCGAGCAGTCGGCCGGTGGCCGCCGCCGCGATGGAACCCTTGCTGGCGCCGGTGATCACGGCGATGTCGGAGGACCAGACACCGGCCTCCTCGGTCGACAGCGCGGCCTCGGCGATCGCGCCGTAGACACCGGCCAGCACCGAGCGGGCCTCCTTCTTGGCCCGGTTGCGCCACCAGTTGGCCTGCGCCGCAACGGCTTCACCGGCGCCGTAGTAGCCGTCCACCTCGGGCTCGGCCGGCAGCGCGGCGTCGTCGCCGAACCACAGGCGGGCCAGATCCTCACGGGCGCTGGCCCACCGGTCGTCGATGAGCACGGCCTTCTTGGCGTCGAACGCGGGCGCGACCAGTCGCGGCCAGTCCGAACCCAATTCGGCCGAGACCAGATCCACCAGGGTGTCGGTGGTGGCCTCCGGCGCGGACGCCTGCTCGGCGTGGCCGAGGGATTCCAGGATCACCCGGGCGGCCTGCGCCAGCACGCCGTCGCGGCCGGTGATCTGCTCGGTGAACTCGCCCAGCGCGGCGGCGTCGACGGTCGCGCCACCCGCACCGCCACCGGCGGACGGCATGGAGACCGCGATCCCGCGGCGCGCGGCCACGGCCTGCACGGCGGCGTCGATGGCGGCGTCCACGGACGCGGCGTCCGAAAGTCCGCCGGAGACCAGGCCGCCCAGGTCGCCACCGCGCACGGACGCGCCCTCACGGGTGCCCAGCGAGACCTCGGCGGTGACGTGGCTGGCCCAGCCGTCGCCCAGGCCCCAGGTCTTCTTGACCCGGTCGGCGATGGCGGCGGGCCGCTTGCCGGAGGGGCCGAAGACCTTGCGCAGGTGATCGCCGATGGCATCGGAGAGCACCGAGCCGAACGGCTTGTAGGTGCGGGCCAGGCGGTCGACGGTGTTGGACAGCGCGCCCATGTCGGCGTCGGCGGCACCGTCGATGGCGCCGAGCGAGAGCTCCGCGCCGAGGTCGACGAGCAGCTGGTTGCGCCGCGAGGAGACGCCGTCGCACAGGCCCTCGATGGTGTCCACCGGGCCGATCTGGTCCATGCGCAGCTTGGTCCACAGCGCGATGAGCACGCGGGTGGCGTCGGCGGCGGAGAACGCGATGTCGTCCGGGGTGGGGCCGCCGGTCGGCACGGCCACGGGGGCCGGGGCGGCGGCAGCGGCCGGAGCCGGTGCGGCAGCGGCGGTCTCGGCGGCCGGGGTCTCCTCGACCTCCTCCACCGGAGCCGGATCGGTATCGGTCGAGTAGACGATGCCGCGCTCGCGCTCGATGTTGAGCACCTCGACGACCGCGCTGCCGAACTGCGGCAGCTTCAGCGTGTTGGACGCCAGGTTCGCGACGGTCGGCGTTGCGGCCAAACCGATTTCGACGAACCGCTCGACACCCAGGCCACCGTGCTCGGCATCGGTGAACAGCAGATCCTGGGTCTCGATCCAGCGCACCGGGCTGGCGAACTGCCAGGCCAGCAGCTCGACCAGGACCACGCGGCACAGCTCGACCTGCTTGGCGGACCACTCGTCCCAGTTGGCCAGCACCTCGGCCAGCGGCTCGGACGGCACCAGATCCGCGATCTCCTGGATGTAGTCGCGCTCCAGGTTGAACAGGCGCGGCACCAGGTTCGGGATGTAGCGGCCGATGAGCAGGCTCGGGTCCAGATCCTGCGGCAGCAGATCCAGCAGCTTCTGCCGGAACTCGGGCACACCGGCGCGCAGCACGGTGGAGTGGAACGGCACGTCGATGCCCGGGATGAGCACGAACGCGCGCTTGCCGCCGGTCTCGGCGCGCAGCCGCTCGATCTCGGCTTCCAGTGCCTCGCAACCCTTCACGGTGCCGGCGATGGCGTACTGCGAGCCGCGCAGGTTGAGGTTGACGACCTCGAGGAATTCCCCGGCCGCGTCGCCGATGCCCTTGACCCAGTCGATGACCTGGTCGTCGGCGATGCCGATCTGCGAGGGGCGGATGGCGCACATGCGGTAGTCGCTGCGGCCCTGGGCGTCCCGGGGCACCAGCTCGTGCATGGCCGAGCCGCGCTGGAACACGACCTCCAGCACCGCGTTCAGCGGCAGCACGCCCGCCGCGGCCGAGAGCGCGTTGTACTCACCGACCGAGTGGCCCGCGAGCATCGCGCCCTCGATGAACGCACCGGCCTCGCGCAGCTCCGCGACCTGGGCGACACCGAGGGTCGCCATGGCGACCTGGGTGAACTGGGTCAGGTGCAGCACGCCCTGCGGGTGGCGGTACTCGACGCCGCGCGCCTTGAGGTAGGTCGGGTTGTCGCGCACCACAGCGAGAATCGAGAACCCGAGGGCCTCGCGGGTGTGCTTGTCGGCGCGATCCCAGATGTCCTTGGCGGCCTTGGAGCGGGTGCGGGCCTCCAGGCCCATCCCCTTGGCCTGAATGCCCTGACCCGGGAAGGCGTAGACCGTCTTCGGCGGCGCGATGCGGCCGGTGGCGGTCATCACCAGGTTGCCCTCGATGCGGCAGGAGACCTCGACGATCTCCGAACCGTGATCCACCGCAACGCGTTCCACGCGCACGTCGACCTGCGAGCCGAGGCGGACCATGCCCAGAAAGCGGGTGGTCCAGGCGGTGATGGTGCGCGGCGGTACCTTGTCGCCGGAGTCGATCGCGGACACCGCGTGCTGCGCGGCGGCCGAGAGCCACATGCCGTGCACGATCGGGGAACCCAGACCGGCCAGCTTGGCGGCGTTGTCGGAGGTGTGGATCGGGTTGAAGTCACCCGAGACCTGAGCGAACGCGCCCATGGCGCGCGGGGCGGCCAGGGTGACGTCGCGGCGGCGGCGACGCGGGGTGTCGGCGGCGTCCGCGGACAGCGATCCGGCGGCGCGCGGCGGGTCGACCAGCTCGGCGGCGCCGGTGCGGCCGCGAATGGCGAAGCGCTCGGTCAGCGTCGCGACGGTCGGCATGGACATGCCGGTCTCCGGCTTGTCGAGCATGCCGGACACCCGGACGCGGACCTCGACCACGCGGCCCAGATCGGTGTCGAGGGTCTCGGCGGCCTCCGCCCGCACCGCGAGCACGCTTGCGGCGGAAGGCAGTTCGCCGTTCAGCTGGATCTGGTGATCGAGGTGGACCAGGTCCAGCATGCCCTCGATGACGCTCTGGCCCGCGGCGGTGCGGGTCGCGCCGAGCACCGCGAACACGGCGGGCCAGCAGGCGCCCACCAGCACGTCGGGAACGGTGCGGCCGATGGTGGACAGCGAGTCCGGCAGGCCGGAGCCGGTGACACCGGCGTGGTCGGCGATCAGGTCCGGGGTCCAGGCCACGTTGAAGTGGGCGACCTTCGCGCCGTCGACCGTCTTGACCTCGGGCAGCGACTGGCCCGCGGCGACCGCGAGCAGCGCCGACATGGCGGTCTCGGCGTCTTCCTCCGTAATGACCGGCGCGCCACCGTTGTACACGGAGACCGGCACGGTGA
The DNA here is from genome assembly GCF_041154655.1 of Nocardia sp. JMUB6875. Classification (NCBI taxonomy): domain Bacteria; kingdom Bacillati; phylum Actinomycetota; class Actinomycetes; order Mycobacteriales; family Nocardiaceae; genus Nocardia; species Nocardia sp. JMUB6875. The sequence goes on along the minus strand of NZ_BAAFGR010000003.1, from coordinate 81,645 downwards.
TGCGGATCTTGACGGCGTCCTTGCCGAGCAGCGGCACCGCCAATTCCACGTAGGCGGAATCGGTTTCGGGCCCCTCGGTGGCGGACAGGGTCGCGCCGGTGCGCGGGTGCTTGGCGCCCTTGCCGTTCATCTCCCACTCGTCCAGGTTGCCCAGGCGGTGGATGGGGTTGACGGTGGTGCGCCCGGCCCACTGCACATCCGGTGCGGCCAGCACGATGTCGAGCAGGCCGTTGGCGACCTCGGCGCGGCGGCGGCCGTCCACGGCGGCCGGGACGATGCCCGCGCGCACCAGGGAGAAGGCGGTGTTCTGTTCGAAGCGATCCAGCAGCTCGCCGACCGGCTCGTCCACGCGGGTGATGCCCGCGACGGCGACGGTGCCCGGAATGATGCAGACCTGATCGGCGGTGTAGCGCGGATCGTGGGCCTGCCACAGGGAATCCGAACGCCACCAGCGGCGTACGTCCTGATCGACGACCGGCACGAAGTTGACCGGCTTGCCCGGGGTCTTGCACAGGCTCACGAAGAACGGCACGTCGGCCGGGTGCAGGACGGTCTCGGCGGCGACCGGGTACTGCTCCTTCAGCGTGCAGATCGCCTGCACGGGAGCCTCGAACGCGGTGTCGTCGGCGAAAAGCGTTGCGATCTCACCGCGGTCGGCCGGGTTGAGGCGGGATTCGGTGCGGCGCACCATTTCCGCGAACCGGTCGCGCCAGGTGATGTCCAGCCACACCGAGCGGGTGGCGTCGGCGATGGCGTCGGAGAAGTCGCCACCGCAGTCGAAGTCCTTGCGGCGGTCCAGGCCCACGGCCAGCTCGACGTAGCGCTCCAGCCACTCCAGGTAGGTCATGGCGGCGACATCGCCGAAGTACGGCTTGGCGGTGCCGTTGAGGGCCTCGATGATCTCCTCGCGGCGCGCGGCCACGGCCTCGGCGTCACCGGCGACCTCGTCCAGCAGGCGGCCGGTGCGGGAGGCGGCGTTGTCGATCTCGTGGATGTCCGCGCCCAGCTGCGAACGGCCGGAAGCCATTCCGCCGCTGGCGGTGCCCGCGCCGACCCAGTCGGGGGTGCCGGGGGTGTCGACCAGCAGCTGCTTGACCTCGGGCGCGGTGGTGGCCTCGAGGGTCGCCATGGCGGCTGTGCCGACCAGCACACCGTCCAGCGGCATGGCCGGGTAGCCGTGCTGCTGCGACCATTCGCCGGTCAGGTATTCGGTGGCGCGCTCGGGTGTGCCGATGCCGCCGCCGACGCAGACCACCACGTTGTCGCGGCCGCGCAGCTCGGCGTAGGTCTCGAGCAGCAGGTCGTCGAGGTCTTCCCAGGAGTGGTGACCGCCGGCCTTGCCGCCCTCGATGTGCATGATCACCGGGTAGCCGGGGACCGAGTCGGCGATGCGCAGCACGGCGCGGATCTGCGCCACGGTGCCGGGCTTGAACGCGACGTGGGTGATGCCGACCTCGGACAGCTCCTCGATGAGGGCGACGGCCTCTTCGAGTTCCGGGATGCCGGCGGTGACGATGACGCCGTCCAGGGGCGCACCCGCGGTGCGGGCCTTCTGCACGATGCGCTTGCCGCCCAGCTGCAGCTTCCACAGGTACGGGTCCAGGAACAGCGAGTTGAACTGCACCGCGCGACCGGGCTGCAGCAGGCTCTTCAGCTCCTCGACGCGGTCGGCGAAGATCTGCTCGGTGACCTGGCCGCCACCGGCCAGCTCGGCCCAGTGGCCCGCATTGGCCGCGGCGGCAACGATTTTCGCGTCGACCGTGGTGGGGGTCATGCCCGCCAGCAGGATCGGCGAACGGCCGGTCAGCTTGGTGAACGCGGTCTCGACCACGACGCGGCCGTTGGGCAGGCGAATCGGCTTGGGCGCGAACTCGCTCCAGGCCGGGGCGACCTCGGGGGCCGCGCCCGGGGTGAACAGGCTGCGCTGACCCGGGCGGGTGGAGGCGGCGAGCACACCGACCCCGGTGCCCTTGAGCGAGCCGGAGGTGAGGCGGGACAGCAGGTCGCCGGGACCGAGGTCCAGGATCCACTGCGCGCCTCGGCCGACGGTCTCGTCGACGATGCCGACCCAGTCGATCGGGTCGACGAGCACTTCCTGCGCGAGGTTCGCGGCCAGTTCGGCGTCCAGGCCGCACTGCTGGGCCCAACCCTTGACCAACTCGACGGTCTCCGCGAGCGCCGGGTGGTGGAAGGCCACCTCGACCGGGATGTCCTCGAAGACCGGAGCGAACACCGAACCGCCGCGCTTCTTGGCGTCGCGCTCCTTGGCCTGCTCGGCGTGGATCTCGTCGGCGCGCTGGCGCACCCGGTCCAGCTGGGCGACCGGGCCGCTCAGCACGGCGCGGCGGCGGCCGTTGACGATGGAGAGCACGGCCGCTTTCTCCGGGGCGACGCCGGTCATGACCTCGGCGACAACGGCTTTCAGCGCCTGGGGGTCGACATTGGAGACCGCGACCATGGGCGACCGGTCGCCGACCGGCATGAGGCCGCGGCGACGCGCGACCAGACCGGCCGCGGCACCGATCAATTGGGCCACCGCCAGCAGTTCGGCATCGCGCTGCCCGTGCGCCTCGGCGGCGGTGGCGGCGATGCGGCCCTGCGAGTGACCGATGACGGCCGCGGGCGCGTGCGCGACGATGTCCAGGCCCTGCAGCCGCAGCGCGCGCAGCGCGGCGATCTGGGTCAGGAACACACCGGGCATGGAGACGGAGGCGGAGCGCAACACCTGCGCTGACGGCGCTCCCGACACCTCCCCCTGCTCCGGATCGGCGATCTCCTCTTCCAGCATCCAGGCGACCGGGTCGAACCCGACCGGCCGAACGACCAGCAGCTGGGAGGCGACCGGCTCCAGCTTGGCGGCCGCCTCGTTGACCAGCGCGGTCAGCTCGGGCTCGAGCGCGGAGTCGCGCCCGATCTCCTCGAGTTCACTGAGCCACTGGGCGCCCTGTCCACCGAATGCGAGCGCGTACGGAGCGCCGCCCAGCAACCGGTCCAACAGGCTTGACCTGACCCCACTCTCCCGTGACTTCCCCGCCGCCCTGGCCTTAGATCCGGTCCCGGTGCTCTCGTTGATCGTCAAGACGTTCGACTTCCTTCTCCTGGCGGCCAGCCTCCACAGGACTGGGCCGCGCTCACGGTGCGCAGGTATCCCCTCGGCCCGCAGGCCCTGGTAGACGCCAAGGATTGCAGAAAATCATGAGGATCTCCTCATGTTTGGTCACCACCCCATGAACTACCCCCGGGTATTTCCGTACGTCCGTACCAGAATGATCCGAAACATGACCCTCCCTCATGTTTGAACCCACTGGTGAGGCTGGTTACACCCACGTAGGAAATATGAGGGCCCCTCACATTGCCCTTTATCAAATCGTTATAATCCCAGCTAGGGTTACCGACCAGTACGCGACACCCTCCCGGTGCTTCGCGATCCCCGTTAGACCCGGTAAAGTTTGGACGGTCGTACCGTTAGCGCGAGTGGCGAAATTGGCATACGCGCCAGATTTAGGTTCTGGTGTCCTCGGACGTGCGGGTTCAAGTCCCGCCTCGCGCACTACAAAGTTTGATACAAACTTTCCGTCCCCCCACCCTCCCCGAATCGGACAGTGGGGCAACGCGTTTCACATCCGAGCTACCGACTGGCAGCCTTGTCGCGCACGTGTTCCAGCAACCGCTAGAACACGCATCCCGGCCATATCCGCCAATAAACCGCTCCCGCGTGTTCAAGTGCCACTTGAACACACGGGACCGAGGCGCAGGTCGGCTGGTTGGCGCAAATCCGCGTCGCAGCGTAGCGGGACACGGCTGGCGACAAGTGGCGGCCAGATGTGCAGCCAGAAGTCGACCATGTGCGCAGCTGGATTGCGGCCAGATGTTCAGCAAGGTAGCGGCCAAGTGCGCAGCATCGTGGATATTAAGGTGATGTCGAGCACCCCGAGATCCGGACTGGTCGGTCGTGCATCGGATCGCGGTCACAATCCTGGCGATAATGCGTAGACATACACCGTTGACATCGGGGCGGCGTGGGCGTGTACTGGGTTTTCCAGCACTATGAACCACTTCGAGGTCCGTCATGGTCGTAGTCATCGGCGCGATCGTCGTGATCGCTGCTGTCATCGCGGGGCTCGCGGCGATGATTTCCACGGGCGGTGATCCACAGTCTTTGACCGGCGATTTCGTCATCGCCGGCTACCACGTCAGCGACAATGCCAGCCTGCTGTTGCTCTGGGGCTTGGCCGTCGGTCTCATCGGACTGATTGTGCTGGGGCTGCTGCTGATCCGCGTCACGCGCGCCGACCGCCGCGAGCTCTTGGCCGCGCACAGCGGAGGGACGTCCACGAAGACCGAGACGTAGAAGGTATCGGAGGCCCTTCGTCGGGACTCGGTACGGGAAGGAGTTCCCTTGCGGGACTTCATGTGCGGCAAGTGCGGGCAGCGGTTGTCGTTCGAGAATTCGGTGTGCCTGAGTTGCGGCGGAGCGCTGGGGTTTCATCTGCCGAGCCGCACGCTGCTGGTCCTCGACGAGCGCGACACCGTCACCGTCGAGGGGCTGCGGTGGCAGCGATGCGGCAATCTGCGGGCCGCAGAATGTAATTGGCTGACCAACGCCACGGACGGATCCGGCGGTGCGCTGTGTCGTTCCTGTCGGCTGACCCGAACCCGGCCCGCCGACCTCGATTCCGAGGCGATGACCCACTTCGCCGAGGCGGAGATGAGCAAGCGGCGGGTCATCCTGGAGCTGGACGAGCTCGGATTGCCGATCGTCGGTCGAGACGAGAATCCCGGGCGCGGCCTGGCTTTCGACCTGTTGTCCAGCGCCGATGAGGAGGTGATGACCGGCCACGAGGACGGGCTGATCACGCTGGACCTCGCCGAGAGCGATGACGTGCACCGCGAGCAACTGCGTGTGTCGATGGCCGAGCCGTACCGCACCCTCGTGGGTCACTTCCGCCACGAGCTCGGCCACTACTACCAGCAGGTGCTGGTGGACGACGGCGCGCGAGCGGCGAGGTTCGAAGCACTGTTCGGCAATGCGGAGCAGGACTACGAGGCCGCGCTGGATCGGAATTACCGGGTCGGCCCGCCACCGGAGTGGCCGGACCACTTCGTCTCCTCCTACGCCGCAATGCATCCCGTCGAGGATTGGGCCGAGACCTTCGCGCACTACCTCCACATCCGCGAAACCATCGACACCGCAGCGGCTTTCACGATCGCCCCGGCAGGCACCCGATTGGACGCGCCGCTGCCCGGCAATACCGGGTTCGATCGGCTCATCGACTGCTGGCTGCCCTTGTCGTGGGCGCTGAACCAGATCAATCGATCGATGGGGCACCGCGATCTCTATCCCTTCGTGTTGGCGCCGGCGGTGCTGGACAAGATGCGATTCATCCACGAACTGATCGACCTCTCGAAAGCCTCGAACCGGCGTCAGCCGGTGTGAGCGGAGGGCCGGTTCGAGGACGTCGGAAGCGATGTCGGCGACGTAGGGATCGCGGCCGCCCATCCGGGTCGTAAAGCATCCGGTAAAGCGGTGTTGCCCAGGCGAGGGTTGCGCTATCGAGTCGAGGTGCATGGTGGGGGCGCAGGCGGCCGGGTGGGCGGGGGCCACGTTTTCCGTCGGCGTACCAGCGGTCCAGCGTCGCGGCGCTGTCGTGGAAGGCGGCGAAGGCGGTGCGGGGATCGATGAGGTCGGAGTCGTCGCCGGGTCGGCGGTCGAGGTGTTCGCGGGCCAGGGCGAGTCGGAGCTCGCGGGCGAAGACACCGGGTTCGTCGCCGAATCGGTTCAGCGAGACGGGCATACGCGGATCGGCCGTTTCGTCCATGATCGCGCAGGACAGCTCGGAGTCGTGGGTCCAGGATCTGAGGTTCAGGTTGTCCGACCCGACCGAGGCCCAGACGTTGTCGACCACAGAGACCTTGGCATGGACATAAACCGGTATGCCCGATCGGTTTTCGATGCCGTAGACGGCTACGCGGTCACCACCGGCGGCGCGGAGGTGATCGAGTGCGCGTTGCTGGCCGACCAGGTTCGGCGGAAGCGACAGCCGACCGTCCGCATCGGGGTGATGAGGCAGTATCGCGATGAGGCGCAGTCCGGGCCTCGCGCGCAGTGCCGCGGCGAAACAGGCGGCGACCTCCGCGGACCAAAAGTACTGATCCTCCAAATAGATCAGCGTGTGGGCACGTGCAAGGACCTTCTCGTAGGCGCGGGCGATGCTGCGCTCGCCCTCGGGAGCGAAAGGATACCCGGCGCGACGATGCGGATAGGTCCGCAGCACCTGCACGGTATGGGAACCCCACGGCAGCGGATCGGGCAGCTGAGCGGGCAATAACCCGGGCGAGGTGTCCTCGCGGCGGATGGCGTCGATGCAGCGGTTGAAGGGGTTGCGGCTCAACGGTGCTGGGTCCTGCCACCGTTCGCGGAAGACTGTTTCGATGTCGCCGACCGCGGGCCCGCGGATCGCCAGTTGGATGTCGTGCCAGGGCGGTCGCGGGCCGTAGACCGCTGCGATCGGCTGCGGCTGATCGTCGCCACGGTGACCGCTGTCGTCACGTCGGCTGTGGCACAGGTCGATTCCGCCGACGAAGGCGACATCGAGTTGTGGGCGGCCGGGATGGCGGAGCACAACGAACTTCTGATGGTGTGACCCGCCCAGGCGCACTCGCATGTCGCGCAGGCATTCGCCACCGGCTGCCCCGATGTCCTCACCGAGGTGACGGTTCTCCTGCTCACTGAATGTGAAAGCGTCCAGATGCGACCGCCAGACCAGTCCCTTCACCACCACGCCGCGAGTTACGGCCTCGCACAGCAGAACCGAGATCTCGTCGCCCGCGGCGTTCATCGCCTGGTCCGGATCGCCACGCCAGTCGGTGAACAGCAACAGGTCCCCCGCCCGCATCGAGCGCACACAGCGCAGGAGCTCGGCGAAGTACGACACCCCGTGCACGAGGGGCCGGACGTCGTTGCCCACCGTCCAGGCGAAGCCGTCTCGATGACGGCGATCCAGCCGGGTCGCGCGATTGTCGCGCTCCTCGGCACTGATCAGCCAGTCGGCCACACTCATCGCGGTCCTCCGGTACGCCGATAGCCGCAAGTCACACTGCCCCAGGGTGTTGGAATCCATCGCGGGAACGCGTTCCGAAGCGGCTCGAACACGTTGACGGGCCCGGTGACGGCCATCCAGGTCGGCAGCGGACAGAAGATGAGCCGCTCAGTGCTACCGACCTGTAGGCCGATCGTCAGCAGGATCGTGCCGGTGAGTCCGGCCACGCGTACACCGCCGACCACAATCCGGTATCCGATACGTTTCGCGTCAGCTGGTGTGGGCGGACAGCGTGTGGGTTTCGACGGTGAGGTTGCCACTCTCGTTGAGCGACGCCATGTAGGTCACGCGTTGCTGAGCGGGGTCGTCGAGCTGGTCCTGGTCGTGCACGGTCAGACAGGTCATGGCACCGAAATTCACCAGTAGGTACCGGTTTTCGACCGCACCTGACTCGTTGGTGAGTGCGATGGTGAAGATCTGCCCGCGTGCGACCCAGGCGCGGGCGGCGGCGGCCACGGCCTCCGATTCGGCGGCGGGGAACTGCAGGCGGAAGGGCAGGCTTGGCGAGTCCAGATAAGTGCTCATGGTGAGTTCACGTCGGATCTGTGGTTAGCCGGAAAAATCACTGTAGTTCTCTAGTATAGCTCTACGATGTTGACACCGGGTGTATGTCGGCGTGTACTTGAAGCAATAGATAGATCCGAGGATCGCCATGATCGTCATCATCGGGCTGGTCATTCGCTCGCCGCCGTACTCATCGGCGTCGCGGGAGTTGTCGCCAACAGCGGCGGCAACCACGCCTTGACCGACCACTTCGCCGTCTTCGGCTACCACGTCACCGGCTCCACCGGCGGGCTGTTCCTGCACGGGATCGTGGTCGGCGGCATCGGACTGGCCGGACTGGGCATGCTCCTGGTCGGCGCCCGCCATACCGCTCGCCGCGGGATCAGTGCACGCCGCGAGCTCGAGGCTGCCCGCCTAGACCCTGCGCTCAACTCCCGCCTCCCCGAGCGACCACAGCCGACCACCAACCGGCCCGCCGACGACACCGGCAGCCCAGCCGACACACCCGGCAACGACGCCGGGCCGGGAGCGGACGGTCGGCCCACGACCCGCGGCCCGTCATCTGGCGACGTGCCGGCCGATCGCGTGCCGATCGGCCTCCCGCGCGACGATCGACGTCGATAGCCGCGCCACCATCGGCAATCAGCCCATCCCGCGTGACACCTCACGCATGACAGAAATCAGTTGCTACCCATGATCATTGTCGGAGTCATCCTCCTCATCGCCGGATTCCTGCTGGGCATCCCGCTCCTCACCACGGTCGGAATCATCGTGCTGATCCTCGGCGCGGTACTGATGCTCGCGGGCCGAGCCGGGCACGCCGTCGGCGGCCGCCGCCACTACTACTGACCGACCCCCGGCGGCGCCGATCACCGTCGGCGTCGCCGGGATTCTCCCTCCACCACAACCAGATTCGAAGGATGACACGATGCGTCGTCTACTCCCGGCGCTGTTGCTCGTGTGGTTGATCATCGGCGTGATCGCCGCCGGTCAACGCGGCTACTTCACCGACCGCGAACAGAACTGCGCCAGCGCGGGAACCATCTTCGTGACCGCCATTGCCGGACCGCTGAACTACCTCGGCATGAACCCCAAGGTCAACAGCTGCCATACACCCCAACCCAGCCCCTGACCGGACCTCGCGGGCAGGGCAGCACACAAGCCAGGAGTCTCGATGATCATCTTCATCGCCTTGCTCGCCGGAATCGTCATCGGCGCAATCGGAATGGCCGTACTCGACCGCGTCGGACCCGTCATCCGGCAACCCGCCCTATCGCGTGCTCTCGGTCGACGACGGCCCGAGGACACCGCGGCGGCCCGCGACCTCGACGAGCATGCCGGCGGTTCCAGGCACATCCGCACCAACCCGAGCTGGCGAGACCGACTCGAGTAGCGGATGCCGAAACCCCCATCGGCAGTGAGCTACTCGATTCAACGGAGACAGGAAATGAACGCATACGAAGACCGAAACGGCTACCTCCGAATCCGCGGCGGCAGCCGGTCCGGAATGGCCGGCGTCTTCACGGTTCTGCTGTTCGCGTGGTTGCTCATCGGCGTAATCGCCGGCGGGCAACGCCACTACTACCAGAACCTGCCCGACAACTGCGCCAGCACCGGAACGATCGCGGTGACCATCATCGCCGGCCCGCTGAACTACCTCGGCATGCACCCCTCGATCGCCAACTGCGACGTCAATATCCCACAACCCAGCCCGTGAACCGCCGTGCCACAGAGCGGGAGAGGCGCCGACCGATGAGCTTCACACGAAACAGAGGCGGATACCGACGCCGTAACCGCTACGCCCCGGATGCCACCCGCAGGCGACGGTCACGATGGAGTGGACAGTCGAAATGGACTCGCCGCCACCATGATTCGAACACACGCAGAACGGGTGGATCGGGCGGGCTGGAGACTCTGGCGCGGGTAGGTTTCATCGCACGGGGAATCGCCTACATCGTGATCGGCGTCCTCGGGATCATGCTGGCCTTCGGCATAGCCCGCCACGAGCCCGAACGCGCCGGAGCGTTGGAAGCGATCGCCACCAAACCGCTGGGCTACCTGCTGCTGTGGATCGTGGTCATCGGCTTCGCCGGGCTCGCCCTGTGGCGCCTGACCCAGGCCGCCGCGCGACTGCACCGGTCGAACGGGCATCGCCTCTACGCCTTGGCCGCCGGAATCGGCTACACCATCGTCTTTTTCAGCACCCTCATGTTCGTGATCCGCGGTCGCACTCCCGACTCCAGCGACGCCGCCGCCCATGACCTGACTGCCCGGATACTGAGCTGGGACGGTGGCCGGGTGGTCCTCGTACTGATCGGCCTCGCCATCGTCGCCGTCGGTATCTCGCTGGCGTTGCGCGGTCTGCGGATCGAGTTCACCGAGAACCTGCGCATGGGCTGGATGACACGATCCGCCCAGGATCTGGTGGTGTGGCTCGGCCGCATCGGCTACGTCGCCCGGGGTGTGGTCGTCGCCGCTATCGGCATCGCCGCCCTGGTGGCCGCTCTCACCTACGATGCGGCCAATGCCAAGGGTGTCGACGGAGTGCTGCGCGAGTTCGCCCAGACAGCCTTCGGGCCTTGGCTTCTCATCCTGATCGCCCTGGGACTGATCGCCTTCGGCGTCTTCTCGTTCCTCGAGGCACGCTGGCGCCGAACCTACGGCGGCATCCCCGTCTGATCAGGCGGCCCCGAATCCTCAACCGACCGTGACGATCTCGTCGACGGTCGCGAGCACCGGCTGATGTCGAGGCCACCGCAGACCTCGAACCTCCGCGCCGTCCGCGATGAAGCGTTCCCAGTCCAACCGGTCGGCCAACTCGTCGTAGTAGAGCTTCGCCACGACTCGCGACGCCTCGCCGTGCCGGTATTGCTCCGCACCCTCGTCGGCGTCGGCGGCGTGACCGAGATCGATAACGAACGGATGCGTGCGCCCATCGGCATCGATCTGCCCGACCTCGCCTCCCGCGATCGTTCCACTGTCCGCGCCCGGTCCAGCGAATCCGGCGGCAACCGGAATCGGAACAAACGCCACCAGCAGACGGGCAGGTGTCCCGGGTGGACAACGATAGGTGCCGGTTATACGCACCAGATAGGGGGTGACCAATTTCGCCTGCGAGTCGACGGTGACCCTCGCCGGGCTCACGACACCTGGGTGAGAACCGCGAAGATCCTCGGACATGGAATCCCCTCGAATGTACGGGATTTGATTCGACCACCGTGCGCTCGGGATGTTTCGGATAGCCGTATCGACGCGGTCCAGGTCAGGCCCGGCGCACAATCAAGCGTACCCTTCCACTCATCACTGAATATCGTTGTCGGACACTGCAATACAAACAATCACGTCCCAGACGTGTTCGTATGACCGATGGGTGGACTCGGGTGGAGTTTGCGGGGGCGGGTCAGGCGGGTCAGTTTCTGACGGAGCTGAATGATCCTGACTCCTCCGGCCACGGCCATGACCAGTAGTCCTGCGACCGCGGCAACCAGGATCGAGACCCCGACCGGCAGCACGAAATGCCATCCCAGAAATCCCAGCCGAACACTGGTCGTGTTCTGGACCACGAATACCAGCAGCACCACCAGGAAAACGCCACCAACACTCAAACTCACCCATACGCTGCCGGCCCTGGTCCGATCGATCCGGGTCGGCGACCGCTGAGGCTGTGGCTCGACCTGAGGTGACGGCGCAACCGGAATGTTGTCGGGCCCATTTTGCGCGAACGGCTCGTTATCGTCTGCCGACTTCACGATGACCTCCTCGTGTTCCCGGCGCCTATCCCTCCAGTGTGGCGCTTCCCCGGAGCCTGGGCTTGGCTTCAGCCCACAGCAATTTGTTGAACAAGGAGAACTGCGCAATGCTCGAGCGCTGCGTGATTCGGAAGATCGTAGGTCCGATCGGGTTCGATGCTCATGACAGTGCGTCCTTTTTCTGGTCGGGAATGTCACCGTCGAGCAGGTCCTGGAACAACTTCCGGTAGTGCACGATCGCCGCGCGCATCTCTTCGGTGGATACCTCGGCACCTTTGGTACGCGTCGCGACGTAGTGGGCAGCGCGATAGTGGTCGAGTGCCGCCGCGTGTTCGATGGATAGATCGGCGAGCTGCTGGTCGTAGCTCTCGGTGGGGTAGCCCCGATCGGCCATGATCGTGGTCACCAGCCGATCGGCCGCTGACATGGCATCGACTGGATTGTCGACGAATTCTTCTTGCACTCCGGCCCATTGGACGCGGTAGCGCTGCTTCTGCTCCGTGGACAGATCGCGCAGATCGAGCTCCGCATGCCGGTGCTCACGCGTGATCAGTTCACGTTCTCCGGACCGGCGGTGGTCCGCCTTGTTGATGGCCCGGTCGTATTCGGGCCCGAACCTGTCACGCAGCCGTCGGCTGCGCAACTTGGGCCGCAACACCAGCACGGCAGCCACGACCAAAATCACCACCGCCACAACAACAATCACCAAGCCTGCAGTGGACACCGGGTCCCCCTTCGACGAGCCAGTCCTGTCACACCGGTAATGCCTCGTCGTGAGGTGTCGAAACCGGGGTCAGGACGGCGGTTTCAACTACGTTCGACGGGTCAATCGCCGAACATGACGTACACCATCACCTTGCCCAATATCACGCGCGACGCCGCCTCCGCGGTCGAACAACGACTTCGCGGTCGCGACGGCATCGAGGACGTGAACATGAACCTGTCATCCGAAACCATCACTGTGAGAGCCACTCTCACCTACAGCGAAGTGCTGGATCTGATCCGGCAGGCCGGCGTGGCCGCGAATTGAACCCGAGCCGCAGACCAGTGCCCAAGGAAGCCCGCTGATGTCGAGAGCAGATCACCGAGGCCATCAAGGCTCGCGTGCGCGGCTTGGCCTCCCGTAGCCGAGGCTCCATACGACAGGACTTCCGCGGTGCCCGATACTGACACCCTGACCCTTACGGCACGTCGCCCTTCTGGACGAGTCTGCGGATCGCCGGGCCGATCTGCGCAATCGGTAGAACCAAGTCGACAGCTCCTGTGGCTACCGCCGCTCGGGGCATGCCGGCGAATTTCTCGCGGTCCCGGGATCCTGCGCGATGATGATGCCGCCGCGCGCGCTCACCGCGTCCACTCCCTTAGCGCCGTCGCTACCGGTGCCGGTCAGCACACAGACGATCGCTCGCGGACCGTAAACCTCGGCGACCGGTTCGAACAGCAGATCGGCTGACGGGCGCACGAAGCGCACACGCTCGCTGGCCGACAGTCTGAGGTGGCCCCTTGGTCCGATGAGGATGTGCCGGTCGGGTGGTGCCAGGTAAACGGTGCCCGCCTCGACGTGATCGTCGTTCTCAGCCAACTTGACAGCCAGACCTGTGGCGCGGGCGAGGATCTGGTCGAGGATCGTCGGATGACGCCAGTCGAGGAGGCGAGGGCAACAACGGCATACCGCTCCGATGACTGCTCTGGCCTCACACGTCGAGCTTATTCACCCGGAGCGGTCCGTTCGATGTGGGATGCACCCCGTTCCCGCACGGCTGGAAGTCGCGATCGCCCTACGGACCCAGCGAAGAATAAGCAGGCGTAGACCTACACCGTTGACATGGAGTTGGCGGAAGCGTGTACTGAAGTCAGCAATCTGCACCACTAGAGGTTCTTCATGATCACCGTTGTAGGTCTATTGGTCCTTGCCGCCGCCGTCATCGCGGGGCTTGCGGCAGTCTTCTCCACCGACGGTGACCCGCACGCATTGACCGGCGACTTCACCGTCGCGCGCTATCACGTCGCCGACAATGCCAGCCTGTTGTTGCTATGGGGCGCGATTGTCGGCCTCCTCACGCTGGTTGTGCTGGGGCGGCTGGTGATCGATGCCAAGCGGGCCAAGCATCGCGACGCGGAGCAGGCACACGGCCCGACCGCATCATCGATCTCACCGAGGGCAGCGGCATCGAAATGAACCAAGCCAAAAGCATTTTCGAAGATCACCGGTAGATTCCATCGCCCCGTCCGCATCGTGTGGTCCGGATCGTCACAACGGAGGCACACCATGATTGGGGACCGTGCACACGAACCGATCGACCGGCATGCGGTCGACGCGGCGGAGGCCGGCCACAGTGGCGCGGTCGCGCAACCGCACACCGCGGACGAGGGCGGGCAGATGATCGCCGCGGAGGCCGCGGCGGCGCGGGCCAGCACGCTGGAGAATCCGCTCGGTAAGCCGGGGGCGCGTTTCGATCGGCGCTCGCCGTTCATGATCGGCATGGCCGGTGCGGCCGGGGTGGCGGTGACGTTCGGCGCGATTCAGGCGGTGCTCGCGGTCGGGCAGGTGCTGGTGCTGATCACCATCGCGTTGTTTCTGGCGATCGGCCTGGAACCCGCTGTGTCGTGGCTGGTTCGGCCGTGGTTTCCGCGATGGGCCGCGGTGACGGCCGTGGCCGTGGTGGCCATGGGCCTGTTCGCCGGGTTTCTCGCGGCCGCGATCCCCCCGCTGGTGACACAGGGTGGTGCCCTGGTCCACAACGCTCCGGACTACGTCAGCCACCTTTCGCAGCGATATCCGCTCATCGGCATGCTCAACACCCGGTTCCATCTGCAGGACCGGCTCCAACAGGGCCTCGGATCCGATCCCGCGGGCCTGATCGGTGGTGTCCTGGGCGCAGGTCGCCTGGTGTTCAGCATTGTCAGCGACACGGTGATAGTCGCGGTACTGACCTGCTATTTCATGGCCAACTTCCCGCAGGTCCGGACCTATTTCTATCGGCTGTTCCCGCGCTCGCGGCGGCCGCGCGCGATCCTGATCGGCGATGAGATCTTCGTCAAAGTGGGCGGCTACATCCTGGGGAACCTGGTCATCTCCGTCATCACCGCGGTCCTGACCTTCGTCTGGCTGTCGATCTTCGGTGTGCCCTACCCGCTGCTGCTCGCCGTTCTGGTCGCCATCCTGGACCTGCTCCCCGTGGTGGGCTCCAGCATCGCCGGGATCATCGTCGCGCTGGTCGCGCTGACCGTGTCCCTGCCGATCACCGTCGCCACGGTCAGCTTCTTCATCGCGTTGCGCTTGGTCGAGGACTACCTGCTCGTACCCCGCATCATCGGCCGAACCGTGCAGGTTCCCGCGATAGTGACCGTCGTATCGGTCCTGATCGGCGCCGCGCTGCTCGGCATTGTCGGAGCGCTGCTCGCCATCCCGGTCGCCGCCGCGCTATTGCTGATAATCCGCGAAACGGTGCTGCCCTCCCTGGACGAACGATAGGCACTTACCCGCCGCGCGCGGTCAAGTCGAGCCAATAGCACCAATTACCAAGCGTTTCGGAGCGGAGAGCGAACATGGAGTAGCCATGGAACAGGCGAGCGCCCTCACGATGGAAGACACTCGGGCCCGATGCCATACTGCCGCGGTAGCTGTCGTCGCGCGCGGTGTGGAAGTCGTAGTTGAAGTCGCTGCTGAAGCAGGAATACCAGGGAAACCCCCAGCCTCGGCGCTCCTTGTACTTCTCGATAGCCGCCAGCGGCGCATGCGAGACCGCGACGAACGAGGTCTCACGGCCCCGTAAACGCGTGAGCAGATCGGCGGAAACCTCTTCGGCCGCAGCGCGGCAGCTCGTGCACTCCGGCTCGCCGTCCGGACCGAGCAGGAAGTGGCAGACCAGGAGGCGGCGCATGCCGAGGAACAGATCCGACAAGGTCGACCTGCCATCCGGTCCCTCGAACTCATATCCCTTGTCCAGCTTGATCATCGGCAGCCGCTGCCGCCGTGTCCCGACCGCGAGCCGGGCGCGAACGGCGGCTCTGTCCTGGGCCAGCACTTCCTCGCGGCCGACGAGCCATTCGCCGCGGGAAGCAACCTGCGGCAGGCTCATCGCGTCATCGGTCAGGGGTCGTTGTGAGGTCGAGGGCAGGGTCGCGTCAATTGTTCGCGGTGAACTCATCAGGGCGTTCCAGATGTGTCGGGATTGTGTGAATGGCGAGGCTGCGCCGGGCCCGTGTGGACTCGAGCGGTATGAGTCGCGGGCACGGACGCGCACACCGTCTCGGAATTACGTGCTGGGTTGCGGCACATCGACGTGGCATTCAGCGATCTTCGGGTTCATGCCGAGATAGTTGAGCGGCCCGGCGGCGACGGCGCCGATGATCAGCCACACGAACAGCAGCAGTGTGAGGATCCCGGCTATACCCGTGGTCGAGCGACTACCGCCGCGCATCCTCCGGCCCTCGTTCGCGTATGTTCTCATTTTCTAGCTCCGAAAGTTCAATGATGTAGTGCTGGTGCGGATTTCAAGCGAGCACCAGTCCAATGATGAGAACGACGACTCCGACAATGATCATGATGTGAAACCTAATTTTCGGAATACGTGACATGTCACGCGGCGATGGACGGAAGGGCCGATGGGAGCGCGGTTATCGACGTTGATCGCCACGTGGGTGCGATCGAACTGTTGGCCCACGCCGCATCCGCGGTTCGAGGGCAGGTTCGTCGGTCCCCTGCCCGGCGCCAGTGCCGGGTTCATCGTCCGCCGCATCGGCGCGCCGCTGGTGCAGTTGAAGTAGGTGGGACGGGTTGTGGTGTGCGCTCATCGTCGAAGCCTGTGCGCGGTCTGTCGCTTCTATCAGTAGACGCCACCCGAAGAGTGGTTGTCAACACCGTAGACCTACAGCATATTGCCGCACCGTAGCCTCGCCGATTCCATGTGCAGCCGAATGCCGAAATCAGCTGCGCAGGCGGTGAATCCGGCCGCCGCAGTGATCCGTGTCCCACTCGGATTCCGGAGACCACCCCCTGTTTCGCGTGGACGGTTCGGGCTATTCACGGTGAGGGACCGGCCCGGATTCAACCGAGCCGGGCAAGGCCAACCTCAAAGACTCGGGCGAGAAGGTCGAGGACGCCTTCCGCAAGTGATCTGACGGCACTGGCATCGGTTCGAGCGGGTAGCCACCTGCGGGCGGTCACCCGCTCGGAACATGTACGGCCCAAAGGCTGTCACCTGGGGTTGGTTGTTCAGTCGCGTAATGCCTGTTCGTGCAACGCGTTCAGCGTTCGGGACAGGATACGTGAGACCTGCATCTGCGAGACGCCGACAGATTCGGCGATCCGGACCTGCGACTGGGAGTCGAAGAACCGCATGCTCAGCACTTGGCGGTCGCGCTCGGGCAACGCCTCGATCAATGGCTTGACCGCCATGCGGTCCTCCACCGTGCCGAACTCCGATTGCTCTGCCCCGAGCAGGTCCAGCATCGCCGTCGACTCGTAGTCGTCGCTGGTGAAACACGCCTCGATCGAGAGGCTCCGGTAACCGTTGCCGGCGATGAGGGCCTGGGTGACCTCGACCGGATCGACATCGAGTTCCGCGGCGATCTCACCGGCCGTCGGCATCCGACCCAAGCGCTGAAACAGCACTTCGATCGCGGAACCCATACCGAGCTGAATTTCCTTGAGCCGCCGCGGCACTCGCACCGCCCAGGTGTAGTCACGGAAATGGCGGCGCACCTCGCCCATGATCGTCGGTATCGCGAAGGACAGGAACGGTGTGCCGTATTGCGGGTCGAAGCGGTCGATCGCGAGCATCATTCCCACTCGGGCGGTCTGCAGCAGATCCTCGAAGTTCTCACCCCGACCGACGTACTTACGCGCGATGTTCTCGGCCAGCGGCAGGCATCGGGTGATCAGCTCGTCGCGCAAGGGTTTTCGGCGCGGATCCACGGCATCCAGCACCGCGAGCCGGGCGAGCAACGGTTCGAGATTGTCGTAGCTGTCGGTGCCACGCGAACGGGGCGCCCTGACGGGCGAGGGACGTGTCGACCGATTGTTCATCGGTGCCTCGGATCCAGAAGAGATCGATGGCGGCCGACCAGCCCGGACATCGCAGTGCCGTACGGGATCTGGGCACATCGATCAAGTTGACGACGATCCCGAGCCTCTTCGCCCGGATGGTTGTGCTCTTCAGTAGACGCCATTCCGCGCCTGACGTCAACACCGTAGGTCTACACTAATTACAAGTGGCCCATCCGACCATCCCGGCAACGAGTACGAAGCCGCATCCTGTGCACACGATCAACCACACCGCCGAACGAACCGAGCAGCGATCGGACCCGGCGCAACACCACATCGCCACTCCCACAACAGCATTTGTGGACAGCAATCTTCGACATCTCGCCGCCGGAGGCGCATGGACCCTGGTATTCGCCTATCTGGTCGCCGAACTCCTCACGGCCACCGCGTGGAGGACCGGTTACAGCTTCCGCCACGACACGATCAGCGACCTCGGCATCACCACCTGCACACCGAACCTCTGCTCGCCACTGCACCTGCTCATGAACGCGACCTTCGTCGCGCTCGGCCTGCTGACCATCCTCGGAGCCCTCGGATTCCGCGACTTCCTTCCCCGCGGCACCCGCGGGTGGTCGGTCCTCGCACTCGCCGTGATCATCGGGCTCAGCACCGCCGCCACCGGCGTCTTCCCCTCCAACGACGGCATCGTCGTGCACGGGCTGGCTGTCTTGCCTGCCCTCGTGTCCCGGCATATCGTGCTGATTCTGCTGGCCGTCTGGCTGTGGAAACAACGCCGCCTCGCCGCGGTGTGGTCGGCATTGTGCGCATCGACCGGGATCACCGGCACGGTCCTGCTGACCATCGGACTGCAGGTCGGAATCACCGAACGCCTGGTGTTCTATCCACTGCCGACCTGGATGGCAGTCACTGGGGCGGCGATCGTGATCTCGCCCGTTCGACGGTCACTGCGGCACCGAAACCAAATACCCGCCAATCCGTTTGCCAATGTAGATCTGCATTGTTGAGACCAGGTTCGAGACGGCGTGTACTTGAAGGATCAGCGGATCGACGCCCGGACGCTGCGTGTACCGGGCCCGAGCCGCCGAACTTGTGCGAGGAGGACTGTCAAATGCACACCACCGCACCACGATCCGACCGCGGCTTCACGACAACGTCGGACGGGCGGGCCAGATTGGCAATCTTCGATCGCTTCGCCACGGCCATCGCGATCATCACCTTCCGCCACGTCGCGATGCTGCCGAACACTCAATCCCACGCAGACAAGGCCGTGCAGCAGAAACTCAACGCCATCGCCCACGCCCTCGCCGACTTCATGGGCGTACTCAGCACCGATCACCCCGAACTGAACCGGCACCGCGAGGAGCTCACCGCCGCTGTCAGCCTGGAAAAACAAGAATCGTCCTAACCATCAGCGCCGACACTCTATGCCGCACAACGATGCTCGACGCACGGACACCGCTGCCGGTGGCGGACGAGTCCGTGGATGCGGTATTCGCGCACATGCTGCTGTGTATGGCGTTGTCCACCAGCGAAATCCATGCGCTGGTCAACGAGATCCGTCGCGTCCTACGTCCGGGCAGCACCTTCGTCTACACCGTGCGCCATACCGGCGATCCACACTACGGAGTCGGAATCGCCCACGGGGACGACATTTTCGAGCACCACGGCTGTGCGGTGCACTTCTTCTATCGCCATCTCGTCGTCCAGCTCGCCGAGGGCTGGCGCTTACGCGACATCCGATCGTTCGACGAAGGCGAGCTGCCGCGCCGCATGTGGCGAATCACTCAGACCCTGACCAACTGAGACGAGTATCGGGGATAGCGAGATAGCGTTTCGTTCTCCGTGATGGCGGCAGCGCGGTCGGGCGATCCGCACAACGGGGTGGCCGTCGCGCGGATAGATCGATCGCCGCCGGGTATACGCCCGAAGAGAAACGCATCGAGTCGGCCGTGATCCAGTCCACCGGTGCGCCACCGGTCGAGATGGAGTTGCCCATGTCCGCATCAGGAGCAGTCCCGATGGAAGACCCGGAACCGAGCGCCGTCTCGCCCGTCGAGTTCGCCGATGCGCTCCTGCGAGCGGCCGCGAGCCCAGAGCGAATCGGTGCCATCCTCACCCGAATCCTGCAGGACCACAGCGATGTCGGACCGATCACCATCGGCCCGGGCGGACTCCTGTCCGCACAGATCGTGACGCGAACCGATCTCGCGAGAATCGACCCACACGAAACCGATCACTGCCAATTCGGTGTGCGCGTCCCGATGCTGCTGTGGCTCGACATCCGCCTCGGCGAGCTCACCGCACGCCTCATCGCCGCGGTCCACGTCAGCACTCGGATCACACTGGTACCCGATCGGCCCTGCGTCCTGGTCGTCCAGCACCAACCTATCCGGGCCGTCGATGTCGTCGTCAAGGCGGAAGGCCGAAATACGCTGGGCTGGATAATGACTCGGTTCGGCCTGCTCGGCATGTTCCTTGCCGCACAGGTTGCCGCCCAGGCGAATACTCTGCTCAGCCGACCGGATCTGGTCGAGTCCTCTCGCATCGACGTACTCGGCCTGATCGATCGCGCTTGGAACGCCGCACACGTCCTCGATGTCCCCTCCGGAGCCGCTTTCCACGCGTCGTAGCTCGGGCTTTCTGCCTCGAACAGGCCGTGTTGCTCTGATGCCGCCAATCACGGATAGCGTCGCGAATGCTGTCGAAGACCGCCAATGGCGGTACCGCGAGGAGATCGAATTCCGGGTGCTCTACGCCCATTTCATGGAGGACAGCCAATGCATGCTCGGCCGCCTGTTCTTCATGGAGCCGACTGACTGAGACATCAGCAGGTCGATCACATCGGTGCCGTTAGCCATGGACGGCCTCCCCCGGGATCACCGGGATCGGACCTGATTCGTACCTCCGGCGAGAAGATCCAGCCAACGCGACCAGCCATCGGCAGGTGCCCACTCACCCGGCGTCCAGCCCGCACCGACCCGCCGACCCAGACCAACGGCCAACAGCGCCGGTGGCTGACATAGATACTATCGGTTGGCCGCGCTCGGGAGGCAGTAAAACTATTGCGGGGCAAACGGTCTCATCGAGCACGGCTTGGCGAGTCCGGATACGTGCTCATGCTCGATCGATGTATACCTACACTGTTGACAGCCTCTCGTGTGCGGCGTTCACTGGAGGTACGTCCACGTCTCGGTGGACACCAAGGAAGGCCGCGATGAGTCTCAGCGAACGACTGTCACACCAAACCCAAGCCACCATGGGCGCCGTCAAGCGAATGCTCGGCCGCGCCACCGGAAACCCGCGCATGCACCGCGAGGGGCGGAGCGACCAAATCGCCGGGAACATCAAGAAGGCAGGCGACAGTCTCGGCGACGCCTTCAAGCGCTGACCCCACCGCGGCGCATGCCGCGCGATGGCCTGAAGGGTTCCGGCGTCGACCAAGAAAGGACGGTTGGCGTTCAGAACTCATACCAAGAGGTGCCGAATGAACGGAACGCGCGATGGGCCTCCGGGCGAGGGTCCGCGAACCCGCAACAGCCTGCTCACCCGGGCGGCGGTCCTGGCGGCCGCGCTCGAGATCATCGACGAGGACGGTGTCGATCGGCTGTCCATGCGCCGCCTCGGCGAGGTGCTCGGCCGCGATCCGATGGCGCTCTACCGGCATGCCACCAACAAGGCCGCGGTGCTCGACGGCGTCACCGAAATCGTGCTGGACCAGCTCACCGTCGACACCTCCGATCCGGACTGGCGCCACCAACTGCGACTGATCGCGCGCGACTTCCGCCGCCTCGCCGTCGACCACCCGAATGTGGTTCCGCTGCTGGTCACCCATCCCTTGGCCACCCCGCTCGGACTACGCCCGGTCGGCACTCTGCGGCCTCTGGAACACATCCTGAGCCTGCTCACGAAAGCCGACTTCACCGGAGCCGACGCCCTGCGCACCTATCGCGCCCTGTTCGGATTCCTCTACGGCCACGTTCTGACCGAACTGCAGGAAATAGTCGAACGGCCCGAGGAGTCAACCGATTTGCTGCGACTGGGCCTGTACCGCTTACCGATCGGCGAGTTTCCCTTGCTCCGCAGTCTCGCGTCGGACTTGGCCGCCTACGACGGTGTCGACGAGCTCGAACGTGGCCTCGACATCTTGCTCACCGGTCTCACCACCGCAATGCCACCGCCCCGAAAGAACCCCTGACATCGTCCGGAACCCCAGAGAGGGGTGTCGATAGTGACGTCACAACCAAACGAAACCAACCCGAGTCGGCAGGCGTCGGCGCCCGCCCACCGGCTGCGGCTCGATCTCGACGTCGATAGCACCGGATCCGTCGACGGATCCTGGCGGCCGCACAGCCGCGACCTCGCCGAGGATCTCCCCGGCCTGCTCGCCATACTGACACCCCGACTCGGCCCTATCCATCGAGTGAACTATCACCTCGACGAATGGGCCACCGCTCCAAGAAAGCTCGACTTCGGTGGACGGCAGGTACGGCTCGACGGCTACCGGCACATGGCCGCCCACACCCTCGAAGTCCTCGGCATCGACTACAGCACCCACCTGACCCTCCGGATCATCACAACACCCACCGACATCGAAATGACCGGCGCACAACAGCGTTGGGATTCCGAAGGCGGGGCCGCAGCGAACTACGAGGCAAGGGTCAACGCCCGGGACCAGGCAACGTTACGGTGAGCCGCATCGCCCTCCGTCCCGGACAGTCGAAACCGACCTAACCCAACAGCCAGAGCGCGCCGAAGATGGCGGCGTCAGAAACCGGAGCGAAGGTCTAGCTGTCCACGCCCGCCCAGCGTCACGCCCGCGCGGCGATAGAAGTTGGACAAGCGGCCTGGAACAGGATCAGAGGTAGAGCCACCGCTGCCTGCCACATGTGCCCACGTTACAGCTCTGGCCAGGGGCGATATTCCAGCCAGCGAACGAATCGAATGCCGGTCCCATCTATAACGAATCGAGTATTCTAGTGCCCATGAACACGAGCCTCAGGCTCGTGAACCGGGTTCATGTGTTCAAGTCCCGCCTCGCGCACAAAAGTTGTTGCACCACAGCATCTTTGGCGTCTCGGTCTGCCAAACACCCTGTATAGCAACGTTTTTGCGCCGAAGTGAGCGCCCGGCATTCGGCGGCTCCACGCACCACCGGTCAGGCAGCCGCATGAACCGTCGGACTACTCCCAGCTAACTCGACGCAATCTTGCCCGACCCGCAGTCGGCTCGCCACAACCGGCACGTTCATTCGGCCGCGCCGAGCAGGCTGGCCCCGACCGCACGCCCGGCTCCGACCCGGCGCACACCGCAGGTGAGTAGCCATACTCACCTGGATGATTCCGGCCCTCGTCCGAATCGGCGAACCCACCGTCGAGGGATATTCTGGCCGGGTGCCGAATCTCGACAAGATGAACCTGGACGAGATCGCGACCGCGCTGGCCGACCAAACCGATTACGAGCACCGCTGGTTGATCGACCCGCGGACCGGCGAGATCGCTTTCTGGACGGCCGACACAGGCATCGACGGCCGAACACCGGTCGATCTCGATGAATTGGATCTTGTTCCCATCGATCCGCTGCCCTCCCGCGTGTGGTACCGCGATATGGCTGATTTCGCCTCGGGGATCAGCGACGAGCAAGCCGGGCGCAGGCTCACCAGGGCCATCGACGGACGCGGCGCGTTCCGGCGGTTCAAGGCCGAACTGCACGACCACCACCCGCAACTGCTGTCCGCATGGCACGTCTTCCACGACACCCGAGCCAAACGCCGCGCCGTGGAATGGCTCGCGGATACCGCACTCGTCGACGACGCAGCCGCCGAACGCTTCCTGGCCGAACATCCAGATCCCGAACTGCCCTGACCACGGTCGCGGGAGACCGGCCGAACTCGGATACTGGACAAGACCGCCGCCCGCCTCGATAGGCTTTCCGAATGCATGGTGACGACCATCTCGGCCGTCGGCCGAATCCGTTCGACCGGTCGTTGTCGCGAAGGCAGCCGCGGCGTGGTGAGGTCCTCACCTACCGGGTCCGCGTCGACCTCGACGATACGAAACCGCCGCTGTGGCGGCGACTGGACCTGTCCTCGGATCTGTTCCTCGACGAACTACACGAAATACTCCAGACCGCATTCGGCTGGACCGACAGCCACCTGCACCAATTCGGCAGCGGGCCAGGCTATTACGACCCACGGACCGAGTACTACCTCTGCCCATACATGGCCGAGGACGACGAGCAACCCGGCGTGCCCGAGGAACAGGTCCGACTCGACGAACTGCTCACCGACACCGGCGACACCCTGTTCTACTGCTACGACTTCGGCGACGACTGGCTGCATACCATCACACTCGAATCGGTGCTGCCGCGTTCACCCGGCGCACCGGCGGCCGCCTGCCTCACCGGGCGGCGCCCGGGACCACCGGAAGACTGCGGCGGCGTCCACGGCTACGAATTGATCGCCGCCGCAACCGAGACCGAACATCCCGAGCATGCCGCCGCCCTTGCCGAATTCCACGACCTATACGGCGACGATGCCGATCCTTCGGCAGACCCGCCCACCCCGTTCGACATCGACGAAATCAACCGGGCACTCGCCAGTTTCGTCCGCCGGTCCACCACCGACGCGATCACCGAAGACCTCCCCGCGGCCGTGGCATCGGTCATCCACGCCGCGCATGGGATGCTCCGCCGCAAGCTCCTGACGATGGCCGGCCGAGCCCATATCGGTGCACCCACATTGGTGGATACCGCGGTCGCCGAACGAACTCTCCACCGCTACCTGCGGCTGCTCGACCACGTCGGGGAGGGCATCACCCTCACCAACGCCGGCTACCTGCCACCCAAGATCGTCGAGGCGCTCTACACCGAACTCGGGATGAGCTCCGAATGGATCGGCAAAGGAAACCGCGAAGACCAAACCTACCCGGTCCTGTCCCTGCGGGAATCCGCCCAATCCCTGGGCTTGCTGCGCAAACATCGCGGCCGACTGCTACCGACGACCAAAGCTCGTGCGCTGCACGGTAACCCGATGGAACTGTGGCGGTATCTGGCCCGGCGTGTACCCGCGCTACTGAAACAGCCTTACCATCAGCACGGCGGCCTGCTGTACCTGCTGGCGCTGGCCGCCGACGACACCGGCGATCCACAGGAATTCGTCGCACGCACCCTGCCCGCACTCGGCTGGATGATCGACCACGACCACTTCGACGCCGCCATCTACGACGCCACCCGGCCGGTTCGTTACCTCCTCACCCAACTCGGCCTGCTCACGTGGCAGCCGACAGAACTTTCCAACGTGGAGATCCCGACCAAGGCCGCACAAGCCTTCGCACGCACCGTGCTCACGGAATTGCCCAGGCAGAGCACTACCACCGCAAAACAGCGATGATTCACGGCAGCCGCAATCGCGCTGATCGAAGCCGCGCAACAGGGCCTGCGGGAGCGAGGGCTGGACATCACCGTCGAGGAGATCGCGGTACTTGCCGGGCTGAGCACCGGACCGACCCTAATCCCGTTGTGGCAGACGGTGACCGCGCACCTATGCTTCCTGTTCACCCAAGCCGTCGTCCGCGATGGCGCCACGTCCCCGGAATTCGCGGTGGACCCGACCTGCCAAGCAACCGCCGCGGTCCTGCGCCAACGCCTCGACAGACCCACGAGACAGTGACGACAGCGGCGGCACTTCGCCGCCGTTCATTCGAACGCCACCGGCTGGCGCTGCTTGACGACTGAAGGTAGGCCAGATGCAAGTGCGAATTGCGATCAGGTGCGCAACCTTCCGACGAGACCCGACAGATCGCGTCTCGATGACGCTAGGTCAGTCAGAGGCACCGGATGGGCGCACGAGCGAGTCGAGCAACGTGTGCAACGGGTCGTTGTCGCCGCGCAATGACGCCATCGATGCGTGAACATTCTCCCCGGGATCAAGTCTGGACCAGTCGATCACCCAACCGGCCTCGCGGCCCAACTGATGAAAAAAGGCACGCTGGGTGCGCCCGTTGCCCTCGCGGAACGGATGGATCGCGTTGACTTCGGCCAGATAGTGCGTCAGCTTCGCGACGAAACCGGCTCGGTCCAACCCGCGGAGGTACCCGTCGGTCGCGAGTGCGGCGAACACCTCCGCCGCGTAGCTCACGATATGACGCGGAAGGCAGAACGGATCCGACTTGGCGATCCCGACAACCCGCACCTCCCCGGCCCACGGATATACATCACCGAAAATCTCCCGATGGAATGCGCACATGTGCGCCAAGTCGTATCGCCCCGGTACCGACCGCAGACCGAGATCGGCCAGTGCGGCCAAGCTCAGATCCGCTTCCACCTGTCGCAACAATGCGGCATCCACGATCCCCAGGCGGTTACGCAATACGCCCGATTCCGGGTCGATGTACGGGTCAACCGTCATGCGGCGCCGTGCAGACTCCGGACCAACTCCCGCATCCGCGACGTACTGATCTCGCCTCGCGCCCACTGCGCCATGATCACTTCGGCAGCGGGGCTCGCCGACTCGCCTTCCGCCCGCACCGACGCAGCCGCCTGAGCCAAGGATCGCGACCGCTCCGCAGTCAGCTCCTCGAACACTTCGAAAGGCACCATCACCGCCTCGGTCTTGCGATGAGACCCAACCCCCACAGGTCGGCTGTCACCTTTACGGAACCGCGCCAACAGACCCGAGAGCTGCTCCCGAGCTTCCCGCACCGACAAGGTTTCCATGAGAATAGTGTACCCAAATGTGTACACAATTGGCGACCGTTCAACTGGACGATCCACGAGAGTTCCCGGATGCCACCGCGTATTCTAGTGCACATGAACACGAGCCTCGGGCTCGTGAACCGGGTTCATGTGTTCAAGTCCCGCCTCGCGCACAACTCGAACACCCTCCCGCGGCAGTCGTGCCACGGGAGGGTGTCGTATTCCTCTCCAGCTTCGCGCACAGCCGCGAGCATCCTCTCGGCAAACCCTGTGCGGGGCTTACTCTTCGGGCTTGGCCCAGCGGCCGCGGGCCTGCTGGATGTGAGCGCGCAGGAAACGTTCGACGGCGTCCTGGTCGCGGGATTCCAGGAGGTCGACGATGGTGAGGTGTTCGCGGGCGACGTCCACCAGTTCGCCCTTCTTGGCCAGGGAGGCGAGGCCGAACAGGCGGGTGTGGTCGCGCAGGTCGGAGACCAGGGCGTTGAGGCGGGGGTTGTCGGCGTAGCCGAGCAGTGTGAGGTGGAAGATCTGGTCCGCGGCAGTGTATTCGACCAGGTCGCCGCCCTCCGCCCCCTCGACGATCTTTTCCGCGAGGGAGCGCAGATGCGGGAAGTCCGCGTCGGGGATCAGCGGGGTGACCTCGCGGACGACCGGCGGTTCGAGCAGCAGGCGGATGCGGGTGATGTCGTCGAGATCCTTCTCGGCGACCTCGGTGACGCGAAAACCCTTGTTGGGCACGATCGAGATGAGGTTCTCGCGGGCCAGATCCTGCATCGCCTCGCGGACCGGAGTGGCCGACACTCCGAAGCGCGCACCCAGGGTCGGAGCGGAGTACACCACGCCGGGTTCCATTTCACCGGCGATGATGGCCGCGCGCAGGGCCCGCGAGACCTTGTCGCGCAGGCTGACCTTTTCCACCTGGGTGAACTGGTCGATACTCACGTGCTCACCCCTGCCCAGGATTGTCCGACTCGATCGATTCACGACAGTCTATGCCATGTCACGTGGCATAGACTTCGTCCGGGTCGGCGCGGCGTCGGCGTCGACCGACCACAGGGACTTGCCCACGGTCTCCTCGGCCAGGCCGACCGCCACGACCGAGATCGCCGCGGCGGCAACCAGATACAGCGAGATCGGCACCGAGCTGTGGAAATGGTCGAACAGACTGATGGCGATGAGCGGGGCCAGTGATCCGGCCAGGATCGGGGCGACCTGATAGCAGAAGGACAGCGCCGTATAGCGCACGCGAGTGGGAAACATCTCGGTCATGAGGGCGGAATACGGTGCGTAGGTGCATGATTCGATGGCCAGACCGACGGTGATGGCCACGATGATGAGCGCGTAGTTCCCGGTGTCCATGAGCGGGAAGGCAGCGAAACCCCAGCCGGCGGTGAGCACGGCGCCGGTGAGGTACACCGGCCGCCGACCGATCAGGTCCGACAGCAGACCCGCCGCCGGAATCATGAAGAAGTGCAGCAGGTGTGCCACCAGCATGAGCGCCAGGATCGGCGCGGTGTCCACGTGCACGGCCAGCTTGAGGTAGGTGATCGAGAAGGTCACCACCAGGTAGTAGAGGATGTTCTCGGCGAACCGCGCGCCGATGCCGATGAGGACCTGCCGCCAGTGGTGGCGCAGCACCTCGACGATGCCGAGCGCGTGCCGCCGGTCGGCATCGGAACGCTGTTGCGCCGCAAGGAATATCGGCGCGTCGTCGACGCTGGAGCGCACCCAGTAGCCGACCAGCACCACAACGGCCGAGAGCCAGAAGCCGATGCGCCACCCCCAGGACAGGAACTGCGCCTCGGACAGATTCGCCGACAGCACCAGCATCACCACGGTCGCCAGCACGTTGCCCAGTGGCACGCCCGACTGCGGCCAGCTGGCCCAGAACCCGCGCCGGTCATCCGGACTGTGCTCACTGACCAGCAGCACCGCCCCGCCCCATTCACCGCCGAACGCGAAGCCCTGGATCAGGCGCAGGGTCACCAGCAGCACGGGCGCCCAGTAGCCGATCACGGCGAAGGTCGGCAGGCAGCCCATCAGGAAGGTGGTGATGCCGACGACCACCAGGCTCAGCTGCAGCAGCGCCTTGCGCCCGACGCGATCGCCGAAGTGCCCGAACAGGATTCCGCCGAAGGGCCGGGCCAGGAATCCGACCGCGTAGAGCGCGAAGGCCGCGATGACGCCGTCGATGGCATTGCCGCCGGAGCGGAAGAACACCTGACCGAAGACCAGCGCGGAGGCCGTCCCGTACAGGAAGAACTCGTACCACTCGGCGACCGCGCCGGCCATGGCCGCGGCCACGATCCGGCGCAGTCCGGCGGGCGGGCCCGAATCGGCTTGCTGGGCGGTCGCGGAGTCGTCTAGAGCGGTCATGATCCACCTTCATCAGTGATGTGTGACATTGCACCATAGGGTGGTGACCCGGATCACGCAAGCGGTTGACCGGGCATCACTCCATCACTTACCTTCAGTGCAATGTCACACATCACATGGTGGCAGGCGGCCGGGGCGCTCTCCCCCGGAACTTCTGACCTGATGGAGACTCGGATGTCCGAAACCACCACGACGTCGGCGAACAAGCCCTGGCACGGGGTGATCGTCGCGACCACCCTGCCGTTCACCGAGGACCTCTCGGTCGACTACGACGCCTACGCCGAGCACGTCCGGTTGCTGGCGGCCAATGGCTGCCACGGTGTGAGCCCCAACGGCTCGCTCGGTGAGTACCAGACCCTCGATGACACCGAGCGCGCCCGGGTGGTGACCACCGCCATCGAGGCCGCGCCGCAAGGCTTCTCGGTCATGCCGGGCATCGCCGCCTACGGTGCGCTGCAGGCCCGCAAATGGGCCGAGCAGGCCGCCGCGGCGGGCGCGGAATCGGTCATGCTGTTGCCGCCCAACATCTATCGCGGCAATCGGGAGGTCGTGCTCGACCACTATCGGACCGTCGCCGCGGTCGGCCTGCCCATCGTGGCCTACAACAATCCGATCGACACCCGCATCGACCTGACCCCCGACCTGCTGGCCGAACTGCACGCCGAGGGGCTGATCGTGGGCGTCAAGGAGTTCACCGGCGATGTCCGGCGCTTCTACGAGATCAAGGAACTGGCACCGGAACTCGACGTGCTCATCGGCTCCGACGACGTGGTGCTGGAACTGGGCATCGCGGGCGCGGTCGGCTGGGTGGCCGGATACCCCAACGCCATTCCGCAGGTGACCGTGGAGCTGTACAACGCGGCGGTCAACCGCGACCTGGACAAGGCGCTACCCCTGTACCGGGACCTGCACCCGCTGCTGCGCTGGGATTCCAAGACCGAGTTCGTGCACGCCATCAAGTTGTCGATGGATCTGGCCGGACGCCCCGGCGGGGCCTGCCGCCCACCGCGCATTCCGCTCGCATCCGAACTGATCGCCAAGATCACCGCCGACACCGAAGCGGTGCTGGCCAAGGGCTACCGATGATCGACACGACAGCCGAAGCGATCGCCGACACCACGGCACTCGAGGTCGATGCCGTGGTCGAGGCCGCGGCCGCCGCCGCACCGGCATGGGCGGCGACGGGTGCGGCCGGACGTGCCCGGGTGCTGGACGGCATCGCCGACCGGCTCGACGCCCGGGCCGCCGGCCTGATCGCCCTGGCGCAGCGCGAAACCCGGCTGTCAGCGCCACGATTGACCGCTGAAATGCGGCGCACCACCTTTCAACTGCGCTTGTTCGCCGAGACGGTGCGCGACGGCCGCTATCTGGATGTCCGCATCGACACCGCCGATGCCGAGTGGCCGATGGGTGCGCCCCGGCCGGATCTGCGCCGGATGAAGGTTCCGCTCGGCCCGGTCGTCAATTTCGCGGCCAGCAACTTCCCGTTCGCCTTCTCCGTCGCCGGTGGCGACACCGCCGCGGCCCTGGCCGCCGGTTGCCCGGTGATCGTGAAGGCGAGCCCGGGCCATCCGGCGCTGTCCCGGGCCGTCGGCGCGATCATCGCCGAGGCGCTGGACGAATACCGGTCCCCGCGTGGAGCTTTCGGACTGATCTTCGGACTCGACGCGGGCGTGCGTGCGCTGACCCATCCGGCCGTGGCCGCGGCGGCGTTCACCGGCTCCGGCAAGGGCGGGCGGGCCCTGTTCGACATCGCGAACGCCCGCCCGGTACCCATCCCGTTCTACGGTGAAATGGGTTCCGTCAACCCGGTTTTCGTCACCGCCACGGCCGCACGGAACCGGGCTGCGGAGATCACCGCCGGACTGCTGGGCGCGCTGTCGGCCAGCGCCGGCCAGCTGTGCACCAAGCCGGGGCTGATCGCGATCCCGGTGGGGTCACCGCTGCTGGACGAATTGGCGCGGTCGGCACCCGAACCGACCGGGGACATGCTCAATGGCGCGATCGAAGCCGGATTCATCGGGGCCGTCGAGCAATTCCGCGACCACCCCCGGGTCCGGATCCTCAGCGGCGGTGCGGCGGGCCGGACCCTGCTGCTGACCACCACCGCCCAGGACGTCCTCGCCGATCCGGAAGCGCTCATCCACGAGATGTTCGGCCCGGCAGCGCTGATCGTGACGTACCGCGACACCACCGAGCTACTCGAGCTCGCTCGCACGGTCGGCGGACAGCTGACGGTTTCGGTCTTCGGCGAGGAGGCCGACGCCACCGCGACCGTGCTCGTCGCCGAGGGTGTCGCGAGCGCGGGCCGGGTGCTGTGGAACAGCTGGCCCACCGGGCTCTCGGTGACCTACGCGCAACAGCACGGCGGTCCCTACCCGGCGACGACCGCGCCCACCGCGACCTCGGTGGGCACCGCCTCGCTCGAACGGTTCCTGCGCCCGGTGGTGTTCCAGTCGATGCCTCAGGACCTGTTACCGCCGGAACTGCGCGACGACAACCCGCTGTCCGTGCCGAGATCGGTGAACGGAGCTCGGGCGCAATGACATTCGACGACCCCGGCACATCGTCCGTGAGGGGGACCGATGTGCTCATCATCGGCGGCGGCGTGATCGGCTGCGCACTGGCCGACCGGCTGACGCTGGCGGGCCTGACGGTGCGGGTCTGCGAGGCGGGCGGGGTGGCGTCGGGGACCACGGCGCACGGCGAGGGCAATGTGCTGGTCTCCGACAAGGGTCCGGGTCCGGAGTTGGAGCTCGCGCGACTGTCGCGGCGGCTGTGGCCGGAGACGCTCCAGCGGATCGGCGAGCGGCTGCCCGCGGCCGTCGCCGCCGTCGAATGGGATCCCAAGGGCGGCATAGTCGTCGCCACCACCGAGGACGGGGCGGCCACGCTCGCAGCCTTCGCCGATGGCCAGCGGGCGGCCGGTGTGCGGTGCGAGGCGCTCGACGCGGCGCAGCTCACGGCGGCCGAGCCCGCGATCACCCCGTCGGCCACCGCTGCCGTCCACTACCCCGAGGACGCGCAGGTGCAGCCGGTCGCCGCGGCGACCGCCCTGCTCGCCGCGGCGACCACGGCCGGGGCGATCGTCGAAACCCGTTGTGCCGTCACCGGTTCGATCGTCGGCGGCGGGCAGCTGCTGGGGGTGCGGACCACCCGCGGCGACCGGTTCGCCGACGTGGTGATCAATGCCGCCGGGCCGTGGTCGGGCACCGTCTCGCGGGTGCTGGGCGCACCGATCGCGGTCAAACCGCGCCGCGGCGACGTGCTGATCACCGCTCCCCTGCCGCCGACCGTCTTCCACAAGGTCTATGACGCGGACTACGTCGGCGAGGTGGGCAATTCGGCGGCGGGCCTGCAAACCTCGACCGTGGTCGAGTCCACGCGCGGCGGGCCGCTGTTGCTGGGCTCGTCGCGGCGGCAGGCCGGCTTCGACGACCGCATCCGTCCCGACAGCCTGGCAGCGATCGCTCGCAAGGCCATGCGCCTGTTCCCGGTGCTCGCGGACGTGGCGATCATGCGCGCCTACGGCGGTTTCCGGCCCTATGTCGACGACCACCTGCCGGTCATCGGCCCGGATCCGCGCCTGCCCGGGCTGTGGCACGCGACCGGGCACGAGGGCGCGGGCATCGGGCTCGCCATCGGGACGGCGCAACTGGTCGCCACAGCCTTGACCGGCGAGCCGGGCCGGTTCGACAGCACCGCGTTCACCGTCGACCGACCGGCGGTCCTCAACCCGACGACGGAGTACGTATCACCATGAGCCCCTTCCTGATTCCCCCCGACCGTGACCGCCTCGGCCGCGCGGACCGGCCGCTGACCATTGTCGCCGACGGCGTCGAGGTGGCCGGTGTGCACGGTCAGACCCTCGCCACCGTGCTGCTCGCCGACGGCCGCGTCCACTGGCGCACCGCACGCGATGGCGGCGGGCGCGGTGTGTTCTGCGGTATCGGCGTCTGTTTCGACTGTGTCGCGACCGTCAACGGGGTGCCGGATGTCCGCCTGTGCCGCCGACCCGCTCGCGACGGCGACACCGTCACCGGTCAGAGCCGAGCCGAGCGGGGTGCGCGATGAACCGGCACGTGGTGGTGATCGGCGGCGGTCCGGCGGGGACCGCGGCGGCCGCGGCGGCACTGCGCCAGGGCGCGCGCGTCACGCTCATCGATTCCAACGAGGCCTTGGGCGGCCAGTACAACCGGCGCATTCCCGCCGCCTACGGGATCCGGCGGCCGCTGGCCATCGGCCACGGATACGCCGCCGCCGAGCGGCGGGCGCGCCTGCTGCTCGAGCATCCGCGCTGCGAGTATCTCGCCCGGGCGGCGGTGTATCACCTGGAGCGCCACCCCGAAGGCGGTTGCCCCACAGTGCGATTGCTGATCGGAGTCGAGGGCGAGCGGCGAACTCACCGCGAGGTGCGCGGTGACGCCCTGATCGTCGCGACCGGCGCCTACGACCGGGTGTGCCCGTTCCCCGGCTGGGACCTGCCCGGGGTCTACACCGCGGGCGCGGCGCAGACGCTGGTGAAAACCCAGCGGCTGCTCATCGGGCGATCGGTGCTGGTGTCGGGCACCGGCCCCTTCCTGCTGCCCGTCGCGCACTCGCTGGCGCAGGGCGGCGCCGAGATCCGGGCGGTGCTGGAAGCGAATCCGGCTCGCCGGATTCTGCGGCACTGGGCCGCCCGGCCGTGGGAGCTGCGGCACAGCGCGGGCAAGGCGGCCGAGCTGATCGAGTACGCGAGTTCCGGTCTGCGCCATCGGATTCCGCTGCGCACCTCGAGCGCGGTGATCGCCGTCGCGGGCAACGGCCGCGTGGAGGAGGCGACGGTGGCCCGGCTCGACGAACACTGGCGGCCGATCCCGGGCAGCGAAACGACCGTCGCGGTGGACGCGGTCGCCGTCTCGCACGGCTTCAGCCCGCAGCACGAACTCGCGGTCGCCGCCGGCGCGCGGCTGAACGCGGACGGCTTCGTCGAGGTCGATCGCGATCAGCGGACCAGCGAGGAAAAGGTCTGGGCCGCAGGGGAAATCACCGGAATCGGCGGCTCCCAGGCCGCCGCTGTCGAGGGAGCCGTGGCCGGAATCGCCGCGGCGGGCGGCGATCCGGACGCCGAGCGTGGCCTGCGCGCTCGGCACCGCACCGCCCGGCAGTTCATCGCCCGTCTCGCGGCCGCGCATCCGATCGGCGCCGCGGCGGCGCACTGGTCCCAACCCGGCACCGTCATCTGCCGGTGCGAGAACACCACCCGCGCCGAGTTGACCGCCGCCTGGGCCGGCGCGGCGGGCGACAGCTACCGCGCGGCCAAACTCGCCACCCGCGCCGGGCTCGGCCCGTGCCAGGGGCGCATCTGCGGGTCCGCCATCACCGCCTTGCGCACCACGCAGACCGCCGACGGTACCGGATCCGGTAACCAATGCCGCTACGGCACAGCCGATCTCGCCCCGTCCGGGCTGGCCGCCGCCACCCCCGCCTGGCGTCCGCTGGCCGCCGTCGTGCGCCTGCGTGAACTCGCCGAACTCGACACCGAAGGACAGTCCTGATGCACAGCAGCAGAATCATCTCCGCCATCGACACCCACACCGAGGGGATGCCGACCCGGGTGGTGACCGGCGGGGTCGGGACCATCCCCGGCAGCACCATGGCCGATCGGCGCGACCATTTCGTCGAAAACCTGGACGGGCTGCGGAAATTCCTGGTCAACGAGCCGCGCGGGCACGCGTCCATGAGCGGGGCGATCCTGCAACCCGCCACCACCGCCGACGGGCACTACGGCGTGCTGTTCATCGAGGTGAGCGGGCTGCTGCCGATGTGCGGGCACGGGACCATCGGTGTCGCGACCGCGCTGGTGGAGGCGGGCATGGTGCCGGTGACCGAACCGGTCACCGAGATCCGGCTGGACACACCCGCCGGGCGCGTCGTGGCGAGCGTGAATGTCACCGCCGGTCACGCGGATTCGGTGGCGTTGCGCAATGTGCCGTCCTACTGCGACAGCCTCGACAACGACGTCGAGGTGCCGGGAATCGGCGCGGTTAGCTACGACATGGCCTACGGCGGAAACTTCTACGCCATCGTCGATCTCGGCAAGCTCGGGCTGCCCTTCGACCGCGGCCACCAGGATCGGATTCTGGACGCCGGTCTGCGAATCATGCACGCCATCAACGAGTCCCGTCGCCCGGTGCACCGCGACGACGACCGGATCGGCGGGTGCAAGCACGTCCTGTTCCTGGACCCGGCCTCCGAGCCCGCGCACACCCGCAACGCCATGGCCATTCACCCGGGCTGGTTCGACCGCTCGCCCTGCGGTACCGGCACGTCCGCGCTGCTGGCCCGGCAGCACGCGCGGGGGCTGCTCTCCGGCGACCAGGTGCTGCGCAATGACTCCTTCATCGGCACCACCTTCTACGCGCGTGCGATCGAATCCACCAGCGTCGCAGGGCATCCCGCGATCGTGCCGGAGATCACCGGTCGCGCCTGGCTGACCGGCACCGCCAACTATCTGCTCGACCCGGCCGACCCGTTCCCCGAGGGCTTCGTCTTCTGAAGCCTCCCCCGTCCACCACCCCTAGTTGAAATATCACCACCTGAAAGGCGCGACAATGTCTGTCGTCACCCGCCGCCCTCGCCCACCCATCACCCTCGGCGGAATCATGCGCCGCATGCCCGTCACCGATGCCGACACCGGCGATTTCACCAAGAGCATGGGCCTATGGCAACTGGTCGCGCTGAGTCTGGGCGGCCTGGTCGGCGCGGGGGTGTTCTCCCTGGCCGGGGTCGTGGCCAACGAGGTGGCGGGCCCGGCCGTGCTCATCTCCTTCGCCATCGCCGTCATCGCCTCCGGCGCGGCGGGACTGTGCTACGCCGAATTCGCGGGCATGGTGCCCAAAGCCGGTTCGGCCTACACGTATTCGTATGTGGCACTGGGCGAGATCATCGGCTTCATGATCGGCTGGGACCTGCTGCTCGAATACACCGCCATCGTGTCGGTGGTGGCGATCGCGGTCTCCGGCTACCTCAACTACATCACCCACTACATCGGATTCGACCTTCCGACTTGGGCCCTGGGCGCGCCCGGCACCGGCGAGGGCCGCAAGATCGACCTGTTCGCCGTCGTCCTGTGCCTGCTGCTGGCCTTCCTGCTCTCCCGCGGCACCCGCGAATCCGCCCGCGTGCAAACCGGACTCGTCGCGGTGAAGATGGTCATCGTCGGCATCGTCGTGATCGCCGGGGCCTTCCATATCAAGGCGGGCAACTACACCCCGTTCTTCCCGTTCGGCGTCGGCGGCGCGGTATCGGGTGCGGCCCTGGCGTTCTTCGCGGTCTACGGCTACGACGCCATGAGCGCGGCCGCCGAGGAGTCCAAGGACGGTAAGAAACTGCTGCCCAAGGCCATTCTCATCAGCCTCGGCATCGCCTCGCTCGTCTACCTGTTGGTGTGCCTGGTCATCGTCGGCATGGTGAACTACGCCGACATCGATGTCGCCGCACCGTTCTCCAGCGCCTTCGACACCATCGGCATGGGGATTCTCGGTCTGGTCATCGCGGTCGGCGCGGTCGTCGGCGTCACCACCTCCGCGTTCGCCAATATGCTCGCCGTCACCCGTGTCGGATTCGCCATGAGCCGGGACGGCCTGCTGCCCGACTACTTCGGCAAGTGCAGTGAACGCAAGGTCCCCACCCGCGTCATCTGGCCGGTCGGCATCGTCTCCGCCCTGATCGCCGGGTTCCTGCCCATCCGCGAGGCCGCCGAACTCACCAATGTCGGCATTCTCATGGCCTTCATCGTGGTCGCCCTCGGAGTCATGCGCCTGCGCCGCACCCGCCCCGACGCCGAGCGCGCCTTCCGCACCCCCTGGGTCCCGGTCGTCCCACTCATCGGCATCGCCTTCTCGCTGTGGCTGATCAGCCACCTCGACGTCATCACCTGGGTCCGATTCATCGTCTGGCTCCTGCTCGGACTCGCCCTCTACGCGGGCTTCGGCTACCGCAACTCTGTCCTCGCCCGCTCCCAGCCTTAAACGGCGACCACGACACGGCGATCACCACATCCTCGGGCCTCGATCTCGTCGAGGCCCGAGGATGTTTGCGGTTGCATGGTCTATTCGCCTGTCGGGCACCGTTATTCGGAGAGGCTTGCGGTGTAGATCGACAGGATTCGGGTGATGTGATTCGACTGGCGGGGTTCGTCGGCGTGGGGGGATAGAGCCTTGCGCATCAGTGGGAGGCGGGTGCGATCAGCTGCCAGGCCCGCGAGTTCGGTGGCGAAGGATTGGACCGAGGGGGTGGGGGTGCGGATGCTGCCGTCCTCGGGCACGGTTTCGGAGAGTTCGGGGTCGCAGTAGAGCACCGGGAGGCCCATGGCCACGGCTTCCAGGAGGACCATGCCCTGGGTGTCGCAGTCGGAGGTGAGGAGGAGGACGTCGTGGGTGCGCATGGCGGTCAGGCAGGCGGATTGGTCTACTTCGCCGTGTAGGTGGACGCGGTGGGAGAGGTTTGCGGCGGTGATGGCCTTGCGGGCGTCTTCGGCGAGGGGGCCGCTGCCGTAGATGTCCAGGGTGCAGTTGTCGACCAGGCGGGCCGCTTCGATCGCTTCGAGAGGGCGCTTTTCCGGGGATAGGCGGCCGCACCACAGGGCGCGCAGCGGCTCGCTCGCGTTCGGCCCCGGCTCGGCCGCGTTCAGGTCCGGCTCGCTCGTGCCGCGGATGCGGTCGAGGAGGGCGTCGTCGATTCCGTTGGATACCACGTGAATCGGGCGATCTACGCCGCGGGCGGCGAGGCGCCGGGCGAAGTGGTGGGTTGGGACGATCACGTGGTCGGTGGCTTGTGCGTGGGCGATCAGGGGACGCCAGGCCAGGCGGGTGGTGCGGGTGTCGCCGGGGTAGGGCGGGTGGTTGCGCAGGGGGACGAACCAGCCGTGCAGGAGCCGCATGGTCAGGGCGGCCAGGAACGGTGCGGGGGAATACTTTTCGATGACCGTGTCGTCGCGGCTCTGCATGGTTTGAATGATCGGGATGCCGTGGCGGCGCGCGGCACGGATGCCGGAGATGCCGCAGCCGTATGTGGTGAGGGAGTGCACGAGGTCGAAGGGGCCGCGGTCGGTGAAGGCGGCGTCGATCAGGCGTTGGTTGGCGCGCGTCGGCAGTACCAGCGGCAGGCCGTTCGACATCGCGAACGGCATCGGGCGGAGAACGACCGTGTCGGGGTCGGGCGGCACGGATCCCGGAGCGGGAGCGGAGAATACGGTCACGCGGTGACCTTGCCCGCGCAGGGCGTCGCGCAGGGATCGCATGGCGGTCTGGACGCCGCCCAGGGTGGTCGGGTGGAAGTCGGTGAACAGTGCGATGTGCAGGGATTCGGCCATCGATCAGGCCGTGGCCGTGACGGAGAGCCGCTCCACCGCGTCCGCGGCGGACGGGATGCCGGTCTCGGCGGAGACCAGGCGGCCGAGTTCCGCTGCGCGACTGCGGGCTTCGGGCGTCAAGGTCCGGACGAGTGCGTCGTGGAGCCGGTCCTCGGTCAGTTTCGGGTACGGGAAGTCGGCGCCGACGCCGAGCGCCGATATCCGCCAGCCGTAGAAGAACTGGTCGCTGTGCACGCCGATCACCACCGCGGGCAGGCCGGCGCGCAGCACGTCGTGGGTGTTGCCGCTGCCGCCGTGATGGACGACCGCCCGGCAGCGCGGCAGGACGCGGTCGTAGTCGAAGGAGTCCAGGACGAACAGCCGGCGGTCGTAGCCGATGCCGCGCGGATAGCCCTCGCCCTTGACCGTGACCAGGGCGCGGACGCCCAGCCTGCGGCAGACGGTGGCGATGAGATCGCAGGCCGCGGTCGGGTCGAGGATCGGCATGCCGGTCAGGCAGAAGTAGACCGGCGACTCGCCCTCGTCGAGCCAGTCGGTCAGCGCCGGATCGACCGCCGCCTCGCCCCACGCCCCGCGCATGTGCGCCGGGAGGACCGGTGCGCCGACGACGGTCGAGCGGTCCGGCCAATCCGTGGGCTTGGGCAGCAGCACCGGACTCACCATGTGCACCAGCGGAATACCTTCCGCACGGATGCGGCGGAACGGATTCTGCGGCTTGCCGGGCAACCCCATCAGCTGGCGCACCCGCCGATCCATCTTGTGATACGCCACGCCGTAGGCGATTTCGAAGGCCGTGTAGCTGGCCAGCCGCAGTCGCCGCGACGACACCATCTGTTTGACCGTGAACGAGGACGGGAACTCCGCGGTGCGCTCGAGCGGATAGGGCAGCCCGCCGATCACCCGCTGCCCGGTCTTCTCCCGCCGCTCCATCGCCCACGGCAGCGTCGAGGCGCAGGACACGATCACATCCGCGGATTCGCAAGCGCCGCTGAGCACTTCGTGCATTCTCTCACCGCGCTCCCCCGCCATGATCTTCACCGTGTCCAGCATGATCTGCAGGAACGGCAGCGGATTCCCGGAGGACAGCCCGCGTTTGGCCGCGGGCGACTCCAGCAGTTCCGCGGAGTTGAAGGGAATGACGTGCGGTTCGAACCCCGAGCGCCGCACCACATCCGCGTAGTTCTCGGTGGCGGTCATCTCGACATGGTGTCCGCGCGAACGCAATTCGTCGGCCAGGGCGAGATACGGCTGATGATCGCCCCGGGTTCCCGCGGTCAGCAATGCGATACGCATACTCTCGAATCCAATCGTGATCTCGTCAGTCGACCGGCCCGGCCGTGATCTCGTCGAGGAAGTCGACGATGTACCCGAATACGTCCAGGGCCGCACCGCGGCCGATGAACGTGTCGAGGTGGCCGTAGGACGGTATTTCGGTGTAGCGCACATCGACGCCGGGATTGCGCGCCGACAGCACCTCGTAACACAGCTTGTTGGAGTCGACCCACGCCTCGTTTCGACTGCCGGACAACAGCAGTACCGGGCAATCGATCCGATCGGCCGCGGTGAGCGCGTTCTCCGGCAGCGCCCGATAGCGGTCGTCGTCGACATTCCACCGGACCACGGCATGCGCCAGCTCCATCTGCCGCAGATGCGGCAGCACCGACAGCGGCACCGCGCCGAACAGTTGCGCCAGCCGGTCGTGCGTGCGCGCGTCGAGGTGGTCGTGCTCGAACAGCTTGGCGCCCATACCCCAGCCGTACTGGACCAGCCGGCACGTCGGGTCGGGGCAGTCGCCCTTGCGCGACAGCGCCGCGTAGAGCAGGGTGCGCCGCGACCACAGCCCGACCTTGCGGAAGTCGGATTCGAGGTGGGTGATGCGCGATCCGAGCAGTTCACTGCCCACCAGCACGCGCATGCGCGCGGAGGTGCGGACCTTCGGCGTCAGGAATACACCCTGCGCGACCACGCCCGCCAATCCCGGGAGCAGCCCGGCGGTCAGGCTCAGCGACAGCGACAGCGCGCCGATGCAGTGCGCCACCACGAACAGCGGCCGATCCCCGATCCGCTCCTTGACCTGCGCGACCGCGGCGGGCAGGTCGTAGAGGGCGACATCGTCGAAGGTGTACGGGCGGCCGGATTCGTTGTAGGGCAGCGCGCAACTGCCACGCCAGTCCAGCAGCCAGGATTGATAGCCCGCATCGGCCAGCACGTCGGTGATATTGCGAATCTCGGGCAGCGCGAACATCTCCGAGGACACCCCGTGCCCGTGCACCAGCAGCACCGCGGGCGCGTCGGGCGGGCCGACGCGCCGCAGCCGCAGGTCGACGCCGTCGGCCGTGCGGAAGGAGATCGATTCTCCGGCAAGGGTTTCGGTGGCTCGAAGGCCCGTCATCGGCGCTGCTCCTTACGCATGGCCCGGCGCAGATCCAGCAGATCGGTGCCGACCCGCAGGACCGGCTCCATGAGACTCTTGCCGAGCTGACCTCCGAACCAGCTGAGCCACAACAGCTTCGCCAGCCGCTGCTGCCGCTCGGGTAGCCGCGGATCGATCTCGATACCGTCGATCTGATCGGGGAGGTAGGTGTGCATCGGCACCGTCACCTCGCCGGTGTAGATCGCGGGCTCGCCGGAGCGCCCGATCTCGATCACCTGCGTTCCGAGCTGACGCACCAGACGACGGCTGGCGGCGGCGAACTTGTAGCCTTCGAACCACCAGTCGCCACCCGATGAATCACGCAGTGTCAGTTGGTAATGCATGATCGGGTGCCGCATCTCGTGACGCAGCGGAGTGCCGTCGTGCGGCCGGATGGTCGCCGACCCCTCGACGGTGAGCGGCTGATCGTGCAGCACGGCGCATCGCAACTCACCGCTGACCGCGAGTGTGCGCGCGCTGAACACCTGGGCACTGCTCGCGACCGACAGGGAAAGCCGCAATTCACAGGGTATTTCAGCGTTCTCGCCGATCGCTCCGATGGTCCCTGCGAGCGTTTCGTTGAACCGCAGGTAGGGCTCGTCCTCCGAAGGCGGCCCGGCGACGGTCTCGAGCATCTTCCCGCGTGCCGCTGCCCCCGACGCCGGGGCAGGCAAACCCTGGGCCGCCACGAATGCCTCGGTCCGCGTGGCTGTCGAGGGCGGCGCGGTCACCATGGCCGCGAGCTGCCGCCGAGCCGCCGGGCTCTGCAATACCTGCGCGAGCGATTCCAGCTCCGGCACCGGTTCGTCCCGGATCGCCCGCACCACGTCCTCACACCACTGCTCCCAATGCAGCACCCGCACACCCAGACCACCCAGCGTGGTCTCGGCCATCAGCTGCTCGAGCGAGGTCGGCGCACCGGTGAGGTGATACGTACGCCCCCAGGCGCTCGGCGTGGCAACGATCTCTGCCGTCACCCGGCTGACCCAGTCCACAGGCGCCGAGTTCAAGTACCGGAATCCCGGCACGGTGCGAAATCGCATGAGCGCCGCGGAGATTCCGGCATTGAGATCGCGCGGATTGTGCGCCCCCGTCTCCGGATGACCACCGATCCCGCCCGGACGCAGCACGGTCGCCACGAGCCCATGCCGCGCCGCCCGCTCGAGCAATGCCTCCGCCGCCCACTTCGACCGGTCGTACCCGATCGGCAAGGCGGCGACATTGGAGGTCGGTTCATCCTCCCCGAGCGTTTCGGCTTCGGTCCCGTTGAATACCGCCAGCGACGAGACATGATGCAGTGGCTTGGGTCGACCGGCACACGCGAGCTCCGCAAGCGTCAACAGCCCCAGCACATTCGTCCGCCGCAACGAGGGATACCCGCGCAGAAAGTCGACCGCCGCACCGGCATTGACAATCGAGTCGACCTCGTCGGCCAGCCGCTCCCACCGCTGCTCGGACAATCCCAGCCGAGCCGACCGCAGATCCCCCGCCAACGGCGTCACCCGCCGCATCACCTCACGCGAAGCGGGCAGCGAATATCCCCGCAGCGCCTGCCGCAGCCGTTCGGCCGCAGCCTTGTCATCGTCAGCCCGAACCAGACACACCACCTGGGCTTCGCTGTGCCGCAATAAATCCAACAGCAGGTGGCTACCGAGGAACCCGGTGGCCCCGGTCAACAGAACGCACCGCGGCGCGACCCGCTCCGGCGGCCCCACCAGCGGAAGCCGATCGGCGCCCGCGAGATCGGCGAACAATTGGGCGAGATCATCGGAGTCCGTCAGGGCTTCGGGGTGGTCGGCCAGCCAGTGGTGCGCCAGCCTGCGCGGCCGCGCATCGAAGAACACCGTATCGAGATCGGGATCGATGCCCAGCTCACGACTCAGTGCCGCAAGCAATTCCACCGCTGCTACGGAGGTGCCGCCCGCGTCGAAGAAGTCGGTGTCGGCATCCATCGGCGTCAGGGCGAACCGATTCGCGACCGCGGTGATCGCCGCGCTCAACGTATCGGCGTCCCACTGCCGTGTGTCCGTACGCGGTGCGGGGGTAGCCCCGGCAGCGGGCGCGGACCCGGTGCGTGCGAGCAGGGCGGTGATATCCATTGCGGCGCTGCCACGTTCGAGGCTCTCGCCGCGTGCACGGCGGTCCAGGCCCGAGTTCCGTACGGAGATGCGCTCGTCCGAATCTGTCATCGTTCCTCCCCGGCCCGCTCGACTCGCGACTCCCAGGATCGGAACTCCCGCAACCGGTCCGGGGACACCGACACATCCAGCCGTTGCCCCTCGACGGTTCGGCCCGGCAGGCGTGCGGCCAGTCGCCGGGCGGGTTCGTTGCGGGCGGTGTGCTCGACCGTCATACGCACCGTTGTGCAGCCGAGGGTGTCGGCGCGCTCGGCTACCCGGTCGAGCAGGCGTTCCTCGACGCCGCGGCCGAGGGCTCGGCAGCTGAGTTGCCAGCCGTCGACCCACAGGTCGTCCCCGTCCTTGCGCAGGGCCAGAATCGAGATCAGTCCGTAGTCGCCGAACCGGTCGCGTGCGGTCGCGGTCCACACCTCGCCCTCCGCGCGCCACCGGTCGAGATCCTCGACGGTCACGGCGCCGAGGGTGAACTGGTTGGTTCGGCGGACGAGTTGGCGGGCGCGCTCGAGGGTGGCGTCGGTCAGCGGCTCGATATCGACCTCCAGTTCCAGTCGCTCCAGGAATTCCGCGAATTCCGTTGCGGCACGGATGGTGTCACGTTCGTTCTCCTGCCGGTAGAAGTCGGCGCGCAGCCGATCCTCCGCGGTCGTGGCGATCGGCGTCATCGGCCACAGTCGCGTCAGGAATGACTCCAGTTCCTCGGCGGGCGGGCACGTCACCGACAGCACCTCGGGCAGCTGCGCGCGCATGCGCGCCACTTCGACCGGGTTGTCGTCGAGGAAGCAGAAGCTGTCGAGTCCCAGCCGCAGCATCCGCGCGATCTCCTCCAGCCGCTCGGGCTTACCGCCCCAGACCGCGGAGACGGCCGCGAAATCATCACGGCGCAAGGGGCTTTCGGGGCGCTCCAGGATGGCCTCGACGATATCGGCGTCATTGTTGGTAACCAGCACCAGCAGCGTCCCCGCCGCGCGCCACTGGACCAGCCGCCGGGCCAGCGCCAGCCGCGGCGCATCGAAAACCACTGCGTCGGGGCCGCTCTCGCCCGCCGTACCGCTCCACAGGGTGCCGTCCCCGTCCACGGCGATCACCTTCGGCGCGGGTTCGCGCACGGCATCGATGGTCGCGACGAGGGTGAGCGCCACGGCCGCCTGGAACTCGGGCGAGAAGGGCACGTGCGCCAGCACCTCGGTGCGTTCGTCGAACGGGTTGTCCACCGGATGGTTCCGTGTCCACTCACCCGGCTCCAGCACCGCCACGCCCGCGACGTCCCGCAGCCGTTCGGCGACCAGCCGCTCCCAGGCGAGCAATCGTTCCTCGGTCCGCATCGACGGGAGTATGCCGACGACAACCGGCTTGCGCGTGCGTTCGGCCAATTCGCGCACGGCGGCCGGGTACTCGGCGGCGAGTTCGGTGAGCAGATCGTCGGAGATCGTGCCGAACCGTTCGAGATCGGTCGCCCGCAGCAATACGATGCCGAGCGCGGTCGAAGGCTGTGCGAAGACGCCCGCGGGGTCACGCAGACCCGCCAGCACCTGGTGATAGGGCGCCTCCGCGACACTGATCGCGGCGCCGGGAGCATCCGGAGCCTGCGCCGACGCCGCCACCACCAGCTCGGGCAGCCTGCCCAGCGCGAAGGTCGCCCCGAGCGCCACACGAGTGCCGGAAACCGCCGGCCGCGCCGCAGATTCAGGCCGGGCAGGAGCGCCCGGATCGGTGATCGCCGTCTCGACCATCGCCAGATACTGCGCGCCGAACTCGGCGCAGGTGTCCGCGTCGATGATGTCGCTGTTGTAGGTG
The DNA here is from genome assembly GCF_041154655.1 of Nocardia sp. JMUB6875. Classification (NCBI taxonomy): domain Bacteria; kingdom Bacillati; phylum Actinomycetota; class Actinomycetes; order Mycobacteriales; family Nocardiaceae; genus Nocardia; species Nocardia sp. JMUB6875. Next base: position 37,515 of record NZ_BAAFGR010000003.1, on the reverse strand, counting down.
AACCACACCTGCCCGGTATCCGGCAGCACCGCCACCATCAGGTCGAGATCGGAGTAGCCGGTGCTGACCGGCACCACCTCGGTCGCGGCGACCGCGGAGTTGGCGCGCAGATAGTTGAAGTACACCTCGACGAGCGGGGCGTTGTCGCGATGCAGGCCCTCCGCGGCCAATGCGGTGAGCACCTCCGCGAAACCCGCGCCGGGCACGAGCAGGGTCCGCAGCCGCTCACCGGTACGCCGCAGCACGTCGACGACCGGTTCATCGGCCGACACCGACGCCGGGAACGGCACGGGCACACCGAAATACCCGACGGCATCGGTGGCGTCGGCATGCATGCGGGTGTCCACCGGCACCGCCAGCGCGAACCGGTCGACCTGTTGCCGCCGGGCCAGCACCACGGTCAGCGCGCCGAGGAAGATCGCCGCGGGCGTGAGCCCGAGCTCGCGTGCTCGGTCCGCGACCCGGTCGTGCAGCCCGCCGGGCAGTTCGAGCGCGATCGCGCCCGCACCGTAACTGCGCTGCGCCGGGCGCGGATTCGCGAGCGTCAGCTCGAGTCGGCGCGCACCGGCGAAGGCTTCGCGCCACTGGCCGGTCGCGGCATCGCTACGGTCGCGCCCGCTGGGCTGGGCGGCGAGCAGCTGATGCATATCGCGGTTGGTCACCGAGTCGCCGAGCGGCGCACCGGTCAACTCCGCGGCGAGCTCACCGGCCACCAGCAGCATCGACTGCACGTCGCTCATGCTGTGATGCGCGCCGAAAAGCAGTACCGGATCGGCGGATTCGGCGTCGAGCATTTCGAAGCGCCAGAGCGGCCCGGTCTCCAGGTCGAACGGCCGGGCCATCAGTTCCCGGAAGCATTCCTGCACGACGGCGTCATCGAGATGATCGAGTTGCCGCCAGGACGCGAGTTCGCCGGGTTCCCTGTGGATTTCTAACTGTCTCCCGTGCTCGCCGGGACGGATGGTGGTGCGCAGCGCGGCATGTCGGCGGGCCAGTCGCGTCAACGCCTCCGACAGCTGGGCTTGGGTGATGCGCGCGGGCAGTCGCACGGCGACGCCGCCGGTCTGCGCGGCGCTGGGAATGCCGAGCTGCTCGGTGCGCAGCAGGCGCATCATGTCCCGCGTCACCGGTAGCACCTCGACCTCGGGCACCTCGGCGGACTCGTCCTCGTCGGCGCGAGAATCACCCTGCTGCAGTACTTCTGAGACGAGATGGTCGGCGAGATCGGTGAGGTTCTGCTCGGCCAGGATAACGCCGAGGGAAACCGAGATCCCGGTGTGCTCGCGCACCTTGTTGCGCAGCTCGATCGCCATCAGCGAGTCCAGGCCCAGACTCTGGAAGGTCTCCTGCGCCGACACCGTCTCGGATCCGGAATGGCCGAGCACCTGCCCGGTCCACTCGGCGATCGCGGATACCGCGAGCGCCGTGGCCTCCGGGCGAGGGAGCGACCGAAGTTGTTCGGCGAAGCGCGAATCCGCGGCCACATCGGCGCTCGAGTGGTCGGCGACGGCTCGGCGCGACGCCCTGCGGACCAGCCCGCGCAGCAGCGGCGGGACGGAGGGAGAGCGCCGTAGCACCTCGGTGTCGAGCAGCAGCGGCACCAGCAATGGATCGTCGACCCGCAGCGCGGCATCGAAACACGCCATGCCCTGCGGCACCGAGAACACACGCACACCCGCGCGCTCGATCCGCCGAATGTCGGCCTGGGCGTAGTGGTCGTGCATATCGACCTCCCACGCACCCCATGCCAGCGACTGGGCGGGCAGCCCGAGCGCCCGGCGGCGCAGCGCCAGCACATCGAGGTACGCATTGGCGGCCGCGTAGTTCGCCTGCCCGGGGGTGCCGAAAAGCCCGCCCGCCGCGGAGAACAGCACGAACATCGACAGGTCCCGATCCGCCGTCAGCTCGTGCAGGTGTTGTGCCGCATCGACTTTCGGGCGCAGCACCCGGTCGAGCCGCTCGGGTGTCAGCGAGGCGAGCACACCGTCATCGAGTACGCACGCCGCGTGGACCACACCGGCCAATGGCAGCCCGTCGAGCAACTCCGCCAGTGCCGAGCGATCGGTGAGGTCGCAAGCGGCGAATCGCACTCGCGCCCCGCGGTTTTCCAGATCGTCGCGCAGCGCACGCCCGCCCGGGCCGTCGATGCCACGGCGGCTCACCAGCACGAGATCTCGAACGCCGTACGCGTCCACCAGATGACGCGACAAGGCTGATCCGAGCCGGCCCGGCGCTCCGGTGACGAGTACGGCACCCTCCCCGGGCACCACCCGGCCCTCCACCGCACGTCCCATCGACTCCGGCAGTCGGGCCAACCGCGGCCGGAACACCGCACCCTCTCGCACCGCCAGTTGAGCCTCGCCGGTTGCGAGGAGTGCGGCGATATCCGGCTCCCCACCGGCCGTGTCGATCAGGACGATACGGCCGGGCTGTTCCGACTGAGCCGAGCGCACCAGCCCCCAGGCGACCGCGCCCGCCGGATCCGGCACCGCATCATCGGTGACGGCCACGGCGCCGCGGGTCCGGACGACCACGGTCGTCCGTTCGAATCGGCTGTCGCCGAGGATCGTTTGCAGCGAGGCCAGGACGTATTGTGCGGTCTGGTGCACCTGCTCGGGTGATTCACCCTCGGGCACGGACAGCACGATCGCGTCGGCGTCCCCGGCCGCGGCGGATTTCCACTCGCAGACCGTGCGTGCCCGCTCCGGCGTCGGCAGTGTGAGCTCCGTCCACTCCATACGGAACAGGCGGCGGTGCGCGGAGGCGACCGACGCGGCATCCCACTGTGCGGCGGGAACCGGGCGCAGCAGCACCGAGCCCGCCGACACCACGGGGCGTCCGCCGCGGTCAGTGGCGGACATGGTGATGGCGTTCGCGCCGGATCGGGTCAGCCGGACGCGCAAAGCCGTTGCGCCCGAGGCCCACAGCGCGACATCGGTCCACACGAACGGCAGCAGGGCATGCGCGCCGTCCTCGGCGAACAGGGCGGTGGCGTGCAGGGCGGCGTCGAGCAGGGCCGGATGGATGCCGAACCGCGCGGCGTCGGCATGCGCGGCGTCGGCGAGTTCGACCTCGGCGAAGATCTCGTCGTCCCGCCGCCAAGCCGACCGCAGCGCGCGGAACTGCGGGCCGTACTCGTGACCGCGCGCGAACAGCTCGCCGTAAAGGGCCTCGACATCGACCCGTTCCGCGTCCGCAGGAGGCCAGACCGATGAATTCACCTGCGGTGGAGCGATTTCGGATTCGTCGACCAGGCTGCCATCGGCATGCAACGTCCACCCGGCGTCGGGGTCGTTCTCGTCCCGGGCATAGATGCGCACTGTCCGACGCTCTTCGCTGCCGCCGACGACGGTCTGGATCCGTACCGCGCCACGCTCGGGAACCAGCAACGGGGCGCGCAGCACCAGTTCACGCACGACCGGGCTGTCCAGCTCGTCACCGGCCCGGATCGCCATCTCGACCAGGGCCGCGCCCGGCAGCAGCACCGCGTTCGGTCCCGCGTGATCGGCGACCCAGGGCTGCAGTCGCCGCGAGAGCCGCCCGGTCAGGATGACGCCGTTCGAATCCGGTTGCGGCACAATGGCACCCAGTACCGGGTGAGAAACCTCTTCGAGCCCGAGCGCCGCGGTATCGCGGTTGCTGCGCTCGGTCCAGAATCGCCGCTCGTCGAAGGCGTACGTGGGCAGATCGACCCGGCCGTATTCGGGAACCGAACCGGTCCAGTCGAGGTCGTGGCCCGCGACGTAGAGGGCGGCCTGCGCCCTGGCCAGGCTGGTCGGTCCGTCCTGGTCGCGTACCAGGGAACCCACCGCCACCACCTCGCGGTCGAGACCCTCCGACACCGACTGCACCGCCGCCGTCAGCGCGGGATCCACGCCCAGTTCGACGAAATACCGGAAGCCGTCGGCGATCATGCGCTCGATGGTGGGCATGAACAACACGGTTTGGCGCGCGTTCCGATACCAGTACTCGGGTTCGATCGGCTCGCCCGACACGAGTTCGCCCGTGACCGTCGAATACCACTGTGTGGCAGGCGCATTCGCGGTGACGTCGCCCAGTTCGGCCAACAGCGGTTCGCGGATGGCCTCGATCAGCCGGCTGTGCCCGCCGAAGCCGGTGCCCGAGGCACGGAGCCTGGTGTGGATCCCCTCCCGGCCGAGCTCGGCCAGCAGCGCCTCCACCGCGGCTTGTTCACCGCTCACCATCGTCGACCGTCGGACGTTGACGGCCGAGACCGTTACCCGGCCGCCGAACTCCGCCAGCCGAGCCCGGGTCTCCGCCTCGGGCAGGCCGACCAGCGCCATCGCACTCGGTTCGGGAACAGCGTGCATGAGGCGGCTGCGCGCGACGACAATCCGTGCGGCGTCACCCAATTCGAGCACACCGGCACAGTAGGCGGCGGCGACCTCGCCCTGCGAGTGGCCGACCACCGCGTCCGGGGTCACGCCCGCCGCGCGCCACACCGCCGCGAGCCCCGCCATGGCCGCAAACAGCAGCGGCTGCACGATGGGCGATTCCCACAGTTCGGCCACGGTCAGTTCGTTCAGCCGGTCCACCAGGGACCAGCCGAGCAATGCGCCGAATGCCTTGTCGCACTGCTCGAATTCGGCGCGGAACTCCTCGGAGCTGGTGAGCATGTCACGCGCCATCCCGGCCCATTGCGCACCCTGTCCGGGGAAGACGAACGCCGTCTTCGCATTGGTGAGCACCGCGCCCGCGCCGACGATGACATTCGCCGACGACTCGCCATCCACCAGCGCACGGAGCCCGCCGACCATCTCGTCCCGATCGGACGCCACCACGACGGCACGACGCTCGAACTTTGTGCGCTGCACTACCAGCGCGCGTGCCACCGGTCCCGGCGTCAGTCCCGGTTCGGCGGCCACCAGATCGAGCAGCCGCTCGGCCTGACCCCGCAACGAGGCCTGGCTTCGCGCCGAAATCGGCAGCAGCACAACCCCACTCCGGTCACCGCCCGAGATCTCGGGCGCTGCCACGGGTTCGGGCGTCGCTTCCTCGAGGATCAGGTGCGCGTTGGTACCGCTGAGCCCGAAGGCGCTCACCCCGGCCCGGCGCGGCCGATCTCCGCGCCGCCACGGCAGCGTCTCGGCCGCGACGGCCACCCCGCTGCGCTCCCAATCGACGTGCGCCGAAGGCACACTCGCGTTCAGGGTGGCGGGGATGCGCTCGTGCTGCAGTGCGAGAACGAGTTTGATGACACTGCCCACGCCCGCAGCGGCCTGCGTATGTCCCACATTGGATTTCAGCGATCCGATGCCGAGCGGACGTGCGGGATCGCGACCGGGTCCGAATACCCGCGCCAGCGCCCGCGCCTCGATCGGATCCCCTAGCGCGGTACCGGTGCCATGCGCCTCGACATAGTCGATATCGTGCGGCGCCAGGCCCGAGACCCGCAGCGCCGAACGCAGTACCTGTTCCTGCGCAGCGCCATTCGGTGCGCTGAGCCCCTGGCTGCGGCCGTCCTGATTGACGGCGGAACCGCGAATGACCGCGAGTACCCGATCCCCGTCCCGGCGCGCGTCACCGAGCCGTTTCAGCAGCACCAGCCCGGCGCCCTCGGCCCACACCGTGCCGTCCGCATCGGCGGAGAACGGCGCACACCTACCGGTCGGTGACAGGACACCCAGTTTGCACAGCTCGATGTGCGCGATCGGCGACATCAGCAACGTGGCGCCGCCCGCCAGGGCGAGATCACATTCGCCCGCCCGCAGGGCCTGCATCGCCGAATGCATGGCGACGATCGATGAGGAGCAGGCGGTGTCCATGGTGACCGCAGGACCGTGCAATCCCAGCGTGTAGGAGATCCGCCCGGAGGCGACACTCGGCGAAATCCCGGTTCCGACTTGACCATTGAGCTGTTCGGGCGCGGGATCGGCCAGGTAGCCGGTGCTGTACACGCCGAGGTATACGCCGGTCGAACTGCCGTGCAGGGTGCGCGGATCGCGGCCGGAGCGCTCGATCGCCTCCCACGCCAATTGCAGCATGATGCGCTGCTGCGGATCCATGACCGCGGCTTCGCGCGGGCCGATTCCGAAGAAGGCTGCGTCGAAGCGGTCGATGCCGTCGACATAGCCGCCGCGGAAGGTGTACGCCTTGCCGGTCGCGGTGGTGTCGGGGTCGTACAGGCCCTCGATATCCCAGCGGCCCGCGGGCAGCTCGCCGAGTGCGTCGCCATGGCCGTCGAGCAGTCGCCACAGCGCCTCGGGGGAATCCGCCCCGCCGGGGAATCGGCAGGCCATCGACAGAATCGCGATCGCGTCATCGTCCGCGTCGTCCTCGCGGGCATCCGCACCCTCGTCTGTCCCGGCAGCCGCGGCCTCGATCCCCGGCTCGATCGGCGCGGCGGGCGCGAGCGCCGTGGCCACGCCGTCGATCGTGGGATGGTCGAAGAACATATTGGTGTCGACGAAGCTCCCGACGAAGTCCGACAGCTCGATCACGAGCTCCACCAGATCGTTTGAGCCCAAACCGAATTCGACCAGCGGCCGATGCACATCGATGCGCTCGGGATCCAGCGCCGCCTGCTTGGCGACCTCCAGCACCAGCCAGGATCGGATCGCCTCCGCGGACGGCCCCGCCTCGGCGGCCTCGACCTCCGCGCTCGGCGCTTCCGGTTCGTAGTCGTACAGCTCGTCCTCGGGCGAGCGCAGCGGACCGGCTGTGAGCGCGAGCAATTCGCCGGACAGATAGGCCGCCCGGCACGCCGACCGCTGGATCTTCCCGCTACTGGTCTTGAAGATCGTCCCCGGCCGGATCAACAGCACCGTCTCGAGCGTGAGCCCGAACTCCGCCGAAACCGCCCCGCGCACAGCGTCTTCGATCGCGGCCAGTTCGCCGGGCTCCTCGGTCCGGACCTCGGCCACCACGACCGGTCGCTCCCCCGCCGCGAGCTCGACGGAGAATGCCGCGACGCAGCCCGGCCGAATGCCTGGATGCGCGGTCTCGACGGACGCTTCGATGTCCTGTGGATAGTGGTTGCGCCCGTCGATGATCAGCAGATCCTTGCTCCGGCCGGTGACGAACAGCTCTCCGCCGGAACGAATTCCGAGGTCACCGGTACGAAGGTAGCGCCGATCGTCACCGGGCAGCGTCGCCCCGAACACGTCCTCGGTGGCATGCGCGTCGCGAAAGTACCCGGCGGACACACTCTTTCCGCTGACCCAGATCTCTCCTTCTACCCCGTCCGCGCGCTCGGTACGGTGTTCGGGGTCGACGATCGCGATCGACATCCCCTCGACCGGCCGCCCGACACCGACCCACTCCCGGCGACTCTCGATCCCCGCGATCTCGCGAACCGTCGGCGCCTCGGTCGTGGACGAAGCGGTCACGATCAATGTGGCCTCGGCCAGCCCGTACACCGGCTGATGGGATTTCGCGCGGAACCCGACCCCGGCGAACGCCTCGCTGAACCGCCGCATGGTCGCGGCCCGTACCGGCTCCGAGCCGTTGAACGCCACCCGCCACCGGGCCAGATCCACCCCCTCGAGCTGCTCGGGCGTGATCTTGCGCGCGCACAGTTCGTAGGCGAAGTTCGGTCCGCCGCTGGTGTGGGCGCGATACGTGGAGATCGCCTTCAGCCAGCGCTCGGGCCGCTGCAGAAAATGCAGCGGCGACATCAGCACCGAATTCGCGCCCATGTAAATGGTGTGCAGGAGCGGCGCGATGAGTCCCATGTCGTGGTACATGGGCAGCCAGCTGGCGAACAGCGCGCCGTCCCACGAGTCGGCGATCGCGCGGTCGTGCCCGAGCCCGTCGGCCAGCGCGGCCTGATTGTGCAGCAGGTTCTCGTGGGTGAGCAGAACGCCGCGCGGCGCACTGGTGGACCCGGAGGTGTACTGGATGAACGCGACCGATGACGGCCCGAGATCCGGCTCCCGCCAGCGCATTGCCTCATCGTCGGCGATCAGATCGGTGGCCAGCCACGGCACCGCCGCCAGCTCGGGAATCTCGCCGTGCAATGCCGTCGCGTCCGCGACGACCTTCTGCGGCGCCAGCACGACGTCGACCTCGGCATGGGTCACCATGCGCCGCAGCCTGCGCAGGGAACGGTTGTCCCACTCGGGAAGTGGCGCGGGCACCGCGACCACACCGGCCGCCAGACACCCCAGGAACGCCTCGGCGAATTCCCGGCCCGCCGGATAGAGCAGCAGTGCCCGCGGCGCCGAATCCCGCCGGGGCGCCGACTCCCGCAGTGCGGCGCCGATCGCCCGCACCCGCAATCCCAGCTCGGCATACGAGACTTCGCGGACAACGCCGTCGACGTCACCACTGTCCAGGAACCGGTACACCAACTCGGCGGGCCGAGCTTCGACCTGAGCGAACAGTGTTTCGACGAAAGTGTTGACCACGAACTACTTCCTCTGACGGAAAACCGAGCCACGACAGAGCTATCCTTCCACCGCCGCCGGACCTGGGCGAGATCAAAGATCTCCCACCGGGGCCCCGAAAAATAGGGGCGGACAGAATACGACAATCATTGTGGCCAAGGGAATTTCGTAATTGCGCGGAGTCGATCCAGTGGCGAAGATGGCTGCGTGCTCCAGACCGCGATATCGCTGAACCAGCTGCCTCGGCTTCGTACCCGCCACATCGGCCGGCTCGGCGGACTCCTGCGGCCCGGCACGCACCAATCCCCACTGCTGGACCTGGGAAAACGGTTCGTGGTCTCGGCGCCCGGATTCCCCACCATGCTGGTCACCCACGACATGGACGATGTGCGTGAGGTATTCGCCAACCACGACGACTTCTCGATCGGGCAACTGCTGAGCCGCCTCTCCAGTCACGACCGCATGTTCGGCAAAGAGACCCTGATCTTCCTCGACGGCGAGGCGCACCGGCGGGAACGGCGATTGTTCTCACCGCCCTTCCAGAGCAAGGCTTTGCGCTCCTACGAGGACCTCATGGTGGAGGTGGTCGAGCGTGAACTCCCGAATTGGCCGGTGGGCGAGCCGATCGAGTTCCTGCGAGTCGGCTACGATCTGGCGATCGGCGTGCTGCTCGGCGTCGTCTTCGGCGATGTGGCGCCCGGCCGCCGGGAACGCCTGCGGGACGCGGTGCGGCAGTGGTTCGGCGAAATCGAAAGCCGCGGCTTCCTCGCCGTCACCCTGCTCACCCCGCTCCTCGGCGGCTACACCCCGCCCTATTTCCCGCTGCAGCGCCGCGAAGCCGATGTCGATGCGGTGATCATCGAGGAGATCACCGCGCGCAGAGCCACCCCCGGCCACGCCGAGAACCGCCGAGACATGCTGTCCCGCTATATCGATACCGACCTCGACCAGCACGACGACATCGCCCTGGCCCGTAATATGCGCGGAGTCCTGTTGGGCGCCTACGAAACCACCGCGATCACCCTCGGCTGGATCGCCGCCATGCTCGCCGCGCACCCCGAGGCCATGGCCGAACTCGACGCCGCCGCCGACTCCGGCGACCGAGACCGCCTCGACGCCTACCTCGACGCCGTCGTAGCCGAAACCATGCGCCTGCGCCCGGTCTCCCCCTTCACCGGTCGCCGCGCCCTACGCGACACAGTCATCAACGGCGTAGCAATCCCCAAGGGCGCCATGGTCATCGTCCCCGTCCTCCTCATCCACGAATCCGAACAGCACTACCCCGACCCCCTGACCTTCCGCCCCGAACGCTTCCTCACCGACCGCCCCAACGGCCACACCTGGCTCACCTTCGGCGCCGGCCCCCACCGCTGCCTCGGCGCCCAATTCGCCCTGGCCGAGGCCCGAATCCTCTTCCGCGTAATCCTCGAACACCGCCGCATCGAAACCACCCCCGGCCACCTGGAACCCCCACGCCGCTTCCACACCGGCCTCAGCCCCGCCGACAACGCCCGCATCACTCTCCAGCCTCGCTGATCCCGTATCCAAGTCCGCTGGGGATTGCGCCGATTCAGAGAGTGAGTGTACGGTCACTCATGTAACAGTGACTGACCAATCACTCATAGGCGAAGGGATCGAGACGATGTCGATCAAAACCACCACTGCCCTGGAGATCGTGCTGCCCGGGGAGGTTGAGCCCGAGGGGCTGCTTGTCACGCATCGGGAGATCGCTGCGCCAGGGCGGGGGCAGGCGCTGGTTCGGGTTGAGGCCAGCGGGGTTTCGTTCGCCGAGCAGCAGATGCGGCGGGGGAAGTACTACGACCAGCCTGCTTATCCGTTTGTACCGGGGTATGACCTGGTGGGGACGGTTGCGGCCGTCGGGGAGGGAGTCGATGCGGGGTTGGTCGGGACGCGGGTGGCGGCGCTGACGAAGATCGGCGGGTGGAGTAGCCATGCGCTACTGGATGCTGCCGATTTGGTGCCGGTGCCCGCCGGGTTGGATCCCGCCGATGCGGAAACCTTTGTGGTGAACGGGATTACGGCGTGGCAGATGCTGCATCGGATCGCGAAGGTGCGGGCGGGGCAGACCGTGCTGGTGCACGGGGCCAACGGGGGTGTGGGGTCGACGCTGGTGCAGTTGGCGCGGTTGGCCGGGGCGCGGGTGATCGGGACGGCGTCGGCGCGCAATGCCGAGCAGGTGCGGGCGCTGGGAGCGGAGCCGGTGGATTACCGCGGCGACATCGTCGCGCAGGTGCGGGCGCTCGCCCCCGAGGGCGTGGACGCGGTGTTCGATCACGTCGGCGGGGCGGGCATTGTCGATTCGTTCGGGCTGCTCGCCGACGGCGGGACGCTGGTCTCCTACGGCACGGCCGCCACCAAGGACGATGCGGGCAACTCCCGGCTCCCGGTGCTGAAGCTGATCGGCCGCCTGCTGTGGTGGAACGCGCTGCCCAACGGCCGCCACACCCACTTCTACAACATCTGGGCCGGTAAGCGCCGCCTGGCGAAGTTCCGCACCCAGCTCGCCGAGGATCTCGGCGCGGTGTTGGCGCTGGCCGCGCAGGGAGAACTGACCGCGCAGGTCGGCGCGCGGTTCCCGCTCTCGCAGGCCGCGCAGGCCCTCGCCACGGCCGAATCCCATTCCGTCACCGGCAAGGTCGTGCTCGTGGCGGACCCCCGCTGACAGTATCGTTCCGGCATGCGCGATTTCGGGGCGGGGTTCAGGTACCTCCTGTTGGGACAGCGATGGATGGCGCGGCATCCCCGGCAGTTCTGGTTCGGGGTGTTGCCGGGTTTGATCACGCTGGTCCTGTACGGGGCGGCGGTGGTCGCCATGGTGGTGTGGGGCGCGGATCTGGTGGATTCGCTCACCGGGTTCGCGGACGGGTGGCCCAGTCCGTGGCTGGGATTGTTCCGGGGGTTGTTCACCGTGGGGCTGATCGCGCTGGTCGCCTTGGTGGCGGTGCTGACGTTCACGGCGGTGACACTGCTGATCGGGCAGCCGTTCTACGAGGCGATCTCCGAGCGGGTGGATCGGTCGGTGTCGCCGGACGGTACCGCGCCGGAATCGGGGCTGCCGCTGTGGCGGGAGGTGTGGATCGGGATTCGCGACGGTGTCCGGATCCTGGTGCGCGCTCTGCTCTGGGCGGTGTTGTTGTTCGTGCTCGGGTTCATTCCGGTGGTGGGGCAGACCGTGGTGCCGGTGATCGCGGTGTTCGTCACCGGGTTCTTCCTCGCCCAGGAGCTGACCGGGGTCGCGTTGCAGCGGCGCGGAATACAGCTGCGGGAGCAGTTGACATTGCTGCGGTCACGCCGGTGGCTGACCTGGGGTTTCGGGCTTCCACTGGGGCTCGCCTTCCTGATCCCGGTGGTAGCCGTGTTCCTGATGCCCGGCGCCATCGCCGGGGCCACCCTGCTGTCGCGTGACCTGCTCCGCGAACCGACCGACAGCCTTTCCACAATTTGACGATAACCGCTCTCAACTGCATATTCTTGACCCCGTGCACACCCGTGACGGCGCCGCCACCGTCTATCACTCGTCGAAGCCCCGCATCCTGATGTACGCGGCGGGCGCCTTGTTCTTCATCGCGATCGGCGTGAAGCTCTTCCAGACCGGGGAGGCGAGCGCGATGTTCGTCGGGCTGCTCGCGGCCTTCTTCTTCCTGACCTACCTCGCCGTCACCCTCGCACTGCTGGTTCGGCGCTCACCCGAGTTGGTCATCACCCCCACCGGATTCACCCATCACCGCCGCGGATCGCTCGCGTGGGCCGAGATCGACCGCATTCGCGTCCAGGAGGTCGGCGGGCACCGCTTCCTCGAGGTCCTGCTGCACGACCCGGACGCCTACCTGACCCGCACCTCCCTCGTCAAACGCGTACTGGGACATGCCAATCGGGGCATCGGCTACAGCCCGGTGACGATCTCCACCCGCACCGTCCGAGCCTCGCTGCACGAGGTCGCCGAGGCCATGCGCCGCCACCACCCGGCCCTCCCGATCGAGGCGTAACCGGGCGGGTCACGCCGGGACGCGGTCGGGTCCCTGCAGGATCGCGAGGCGGACGGCCGCCAGCAGCACCGCCCGGTGCGGCAGGCACAGGCGGCCGGGTTCGGGTTCGCCGGCCCAGTGCCAGCCCGAGGGCTCGTCCGAGGTGGGCAGCAGGATCCGGCTGCCGCGGGCGGGAATGGTCACGCCGTGGTCTTGCAGGAATCTCCGGAGTCGTTGCGGGACAGCGTGATACGGCAGCGGCGGGGCCACCAGGAAGGTCCAGCGGCGGTCGCGGGGGTCGGCGATGGCGGGGGCCGAGGGCACCCACGACACCCGGAGCCGGACCTGGCGGGCGAGGGGCTCGGGCAGGGTCAGCGCCTCGATCGCCGCGCCGATGGTGATCAGGGGCCGGTCGGCGAACATCTCGACCGGTAGGCCGTAGCGCGCCCGCAGCAGATGGGCCGATTCATGGGTGGAACAGCACGATTCGAACATCGAGACCTCCATTGGCACGACGAGGGCGCACCCGGCGCCGGAAGGTGTCCGCGAATCCGTGGGGCGGACGCGAAGGCAGACGGAGGTTTCGCGTCGAGCGCGGACACCGGGCGAGTGGAGGCTCATCGTCCGGCACCGGGTGCGAGACATAGTTTCCGCCGGTCACCGTGCCGAGGGGGTGACGCGCGGATGGCATTCGGATGACCACCTGTAAAGCTGTGTCCCCCAACGCCGTCCCGGTCGCGGTGAGATCGCTCACCGGGCCGGCGCCCCTGCCCCGACCGGTCTACCTCGGCAAGGCCGCCCCCGTCGACCGCAACAACCCCGACCTCGGTCGATTGACATCGCTGGCGATTCCAAATACCGTCAGTATTTGAGTTCCGCAGGTATCCAACGAGGAGGTTGGGGATGGGCGCGCCACGGCAGCCTCGTATTGTCGTCATCGGGGCCGGGGTGTCCGGGATCGCTAGCGCTATTACGCTGCAGCGCAATGGGTTTCATGACTTCGTGATGTTGGAGAAGGGGTCCGATGTCGGCGGGGTGTGGCATTGGAACCATTACCCGGGGCTGACGTGTGATGTGCCGTCGCAGCTGTATCAGTTCGGGTTTGCGCCCAAGGCGGACTGGTCGCATGTGTTCGCGCCGGGGCCGGAGATTCAGCGGTATCTGGCGGATGTGGCGCGGCGGCACGGGCTGCTGCGGTCGCATGTGCGGTTGAATTCCGAGGTGGTGGCGGCCAACTTCACCGGGACCGAGTGGCAGGTCGAGACGGCCGATGGGACCCGTTACGAGGCGGACTTCGTGATCGCGGCGACCGGGGTGCTGCATCATCCGGCGGTGCCGGATATTCCGGGGCTCGGGGAATTCACCGGCGATCTGGTGCATACCGCGCGGTGGGACGACTCGCTGGTGACCGACGGGCGGCGGATCGCGGTGCTGGGTACGGGATCGACCGGGGTGCAGGTGGTTTCGGCGCTGCAGCCAAAGGCGGAGCGCATCACCCACTTCGTACGTAGTCCACAATGGGTCATCTGGGCTCCCATGCAGATTCCGCAGCCTGCGTTCGTCGGTGCGGTTCTGAACAAGCTGCCGCAGGTGAATCGCGCGCTGTACCAGGCGGGGATGGCCGGGGCCAAGCTGTTCACCGATGTGGTCACCCGCCCGAGCTGGCGGCGGCGCGCGGTGCAGGAGTACGCGCGCCTGAGCCTGCGGGCGCAGGTCGCCGAACCCGAACTGCGCGAGCAACTTACGCCTGATTACGAGCCACTGTGCAAGCGTCAGGTGTTGTCGGGCACGTACTACCGCGCTCTGCGTGCCCGCAATGCCGAGCTGGTCACCACGGCCATCGACGCGGTGACGCCGACCGGCATCCGGACCGCCGACGGCCGTCACCATGACGTCGATGTGATCGTGCTGGCCACCGGTTTCCGCGCCCACGATTACATGCGGCCGATGAATCTGACCGGGCGCGAGGGCATTTCGATCGACGACGCCTGGGAGAAGGGGCCGCGCGCCTATCGGATGACCGCGATTCCGGGTTTCCCCAACTTCTTCACGGTTCTCGGCCCGCACTCCCCCACCGGATCGATCCCGCTGCACCATGCCGCCGAGGTCACCGCCCGCTACATCACCCGCTGGATTCAGCGTTGGAGCACAGGCGAATTCGACACCGTCGAGGTCACCGAGGAAGCCACCGGGCGCTTCGAATCCGAGGTCGCCGAGGCCATGGGTCCGACGGTGTGGAATACCGGCTGCAACTCCTGGTATTTCACCGAGGGCGGCAGCATCGACCTGCTCCCGTTCGACCGCGCCACCATGGAATCGATGCTCGCCGAACCCGATCCGGGTGACTTCCACCTGCGCACCGTGCCGGCCTCGGACCGCGCCTAGCCGCTACCTCGGGCCGAAGATGGCGCAGGTTGTGGTGGCGTGGGCGTAGAGCTTGCCATCCGCGACGCCGATGAGTTGCGCCTCGGCGGTGGCGATGGTGCGCCCGACATGGATGGTCCGGCCGGTCGCGCGCAGTTTGCCGGTGTGGGCGAAGGCCGGGCGCACCAGATTCACATTGAGCTGGGCGGTGGTGTAGCCGGACCCGCCGGGTAGCAGGGTGCAGACCGCGGAGCCGAGGGCGGAGTCCAGCAGGGTAGCCAGGTAGCCGCCGTGGACGGAGCCCATGGGGTTGTAGAGGTGCTCGCCGGTCTCGCCCTCGAAGATCGCCAGTCCGGGCTCGGCGCCCACGAGTTCGAAGCCGAGGGTGGCGGAAATGGGCGGCTGCGGGCGGCGGCCGTCGATGATCGCGCGCAGGAAGTCCAGGCCGGTTTCGGGGTTCTCGCTGTTCACAAGGCCAAACTAGCGGGCACCCGCGAGCCGGGCGGTACGGAATCCGTACCATCGTGGAATGAGTGGATACGGGCGGTCATGAGTGGATACGGCCAGTTCTGTTCCATCGCGCGGGCGCTGGAGGTGCTCGGTGAGCGGTGGAGCCTGCTGATCGTGCGGGAACTGCTGCTCGGCGAACGGCGGTTCGGCGATATCCAGCGCGGCATCCCGCGCATTTCGAAGACCATGCTGTCCACGCGGCTGAAGGAATTGGAACGCGCCGGTGTCCTGGCTCGCGACGGTGACGGCTACGCGCTCACCGAGGCCGGACAGGCCCTCACGCCGCTGCTGAAGGAGCTCGGCGGGTGGGCGGCGCGCTGGGATCCGCGCGGGTTGCTGCCCGAGCATCTGGACCCCGACGCGCTCCTGTGGGACCTGCACCGGCGGCTGGTGCCCGAAAACCTGCCCACCGCACCGACTCTCGTGGAATTCCGGTTCACCGAACGCGATCGGCGGCCCTACTATCTGCTGGCCAGGCGACCGGACGTCACCGTCTGCGACGAGGACGGCGGGCACCCGGTCGCCCTGCACATCGAGGCGAATCTCGAGGCGCTGACCCGGTATTGGCTCGGCGAGGTGAGCTGGGCGCACCTGCTGCGCGAGCACCTGATCACGCTCACCGGGCCCGCCGCCCTGCGCCGCGCCTTCCCGACCTGGTTTTCGGGATACCTGCTCGCCGCCGAGCCCGCGTGAGCGCCGCCGGTCAGGACAGCAGCGCGCGGGCGTACCAGTCGTTGGCATCGACGACGCCTGGCAGCACGAAGAAGTAGCCGCCGCCGAAGGGCTGCACGTAGTCGGTCAAAGGCTCACCGGCCAAACGGGTTTGGATGGTCTCGAACTGCCGCTGGATGTCCTGCTGGAAGCAGGTGAAGATGTGGCCGGTGGCGAGATTGCCGTTCGGGTCGACGCCCAGATCGTAGTTGTAGGACCGGCGCAGCAGCTGCTGGTTGTCGGTCTCGGGCGTGCGCGGGTTGGCCAGGCGGATGTGGGCGTCGGCGGGGATGACGGTGCCGTCGGGGTCGGCGGCGTAGTTCGGAATGTCGAATTCCTTCGAACCGTCCAGGGGCGCACCGGATTCGCGGCGACGCCCGAACATGTTCTCCTGCTCGGCGATCGAGACGCGGTCCCAGAATTCGACGAGCATGCGGATGAGCCGGACCACCTGGTAGGTGCCGCCCTTGGTCCAGGCCGGTTCGTCCGCGGCGTCGACCCAGACCAGGTCGGCGGCGCCGGAGCCGGTCGGATTGGCGGTGCCGTCTTTGAAGCCGAGCAGGTTGCGCCCGGTGCCCGACGGGCGCGGCGGCGAGTTGTAACCCTGGATCTTCCAGCGCAATTGGAGCGCGCCGCGGGTGTGGCGGGTGATGTCGCGAATGGCGTGGTGGACGGTGTCGGGATTGTGGCCGCACAGCTGCAGCAGCACATCGCCGTGCAGCCACGCCGGGTCCGGGGAATCGTCGGGGAAGATCCGCATCGGGGTCAGGTGCGCGGGCTTGCGATCGGCCAGGCCGAAGCGCTGGTCGAACAGGCTCGCACCGACGCCGGTGGTGATGGTCAGACCATCTGCCGGAATATCCGGACCGAGCACCGCGCTGTCGGCGGGCGGATAACTCGGGCCCGGATCCTGCGGCGCGCCACCGGTGGTGAGGGCGCGGGCGCGCACGGTCAGCGTCTTCATGAGCTCGGTGAATTCCGTGCGATCGGCCGCGGTCACATCGAATGCCGCGAAGCAGGAGGCGTTCTGGCGATCGGCGGGGGCCGGGGTGAGGATGCCCGCCTGGCGTTCGCCGTGGAACGGGTAGGCCGGGGTGAGTGCGGCCTGCCCGCCCGCGGACGCGGCGTCGACCCGGGCACCCTCGACGAGCACGCCCGCGGTCAGGGCGGTTCCGGCCGCGCCCGCGGCGGCGCCGGAGAGGAAGCGGCGGCGGCTGACAGTCATGGTGGAAGTCCTTCGGTGAGAGTCAGTTCGCTTTGGTTTCCAGCAGCCGCGGCACCCGGGCCAGCGACTCCAAGGCCCCGCCCAGCGCGGCGGCCACCGCCTGCCGGGCCGGTTGCGGCGTCTGCGCGGGCGCGCGCCAGCGGCCGTTGTCCCGGGTGGCCAGCAGCGCCGCGCGCAGCTTCTCGAGCTTGGCGGTGAGTTCCGGGCGCAGCTTCGGGTCGCGCTCGTCGACCAGCGGGCCGAGCTGGTCCAGGACCACGCGGGTGACCTCGATATCGGCCAGCGTCATCGGATAGGCCGCGCCGCCGCCCAGATCGTCGAGGCCCGAGAGATGGTCGCGCAGCGCGTCTTCCAGGATCTCGTGGGCGCGAATCGGCAGGGTGGCCGGATCGCCCGCGATATCGGTGCTGGTCAGACCATCTGCAATGGCGGCGATATCGACGCCGAGCTTGTCGACCACGGGCAGCAGCTGCTCGGGGCTCTGGCCGTGCCACAGGCCGTATTCCAGCCGGTGCATGCCGGTGAAGTCCGGATCGTCGACACCGCCCGGCAGGCCGCCGGGCAGTCCGTCGACGCGGGTCCCGGCATCGCCGAAGCTGTTGTAGGACGCGCCGACCCGCTCCCATTCCTGCTGCGCCAGCAGCCAATCGGCCTGTGCGGCGGGGATATTGCGCGCCCTCATATCCCGGCCCACCGTGCCGACGGCGGCGGTGAGCCGGATCAGGACCTGCCGCACGTAGGCCTGGTAGGCGTCATTGGGGCCGCGCAGATCGCTGGTGCGTGCGGGCTTGAAGGCCAAGGGCGCGTCGGTCTGCGGCCCGGTGGCCCGCACGCGCGGCGAGGACAGCGCGGGACGGCCCGACATCAGGCAGACGATGGTGTAGTAGCCCGGATTCAGGGTGGCGGTGAGTTCGGCGGTGGTGCCCGGACCGATGTTCTCGATCTCGCCCGCGACCGCGCCGTCGGCGTCGACCAGATCGATCTCGCCGGACTTGCCCGAGGAGTTGTGCACGGAGATGGTCTGGGTGCCGGTGCTGGCCGAAGTCCATTCGGGCGCACAGGCATCGGCGGTCACGGTGACCGTCTCGGCGGAATTCGGACCGGCCGACGGCAGCAGCGCGATGGCGGTCACGGCGGCGAGCACCGGAACCAGGACCAGCGTCGCCCCGACCAGCACCGGGCGGGGACCGGCGACGCGCTCCCACCAGTCCGCGTGCGCGGCTTCGGATTCCGGCTCGGCCGCAACGGGCGTGGCAGGGCGCTCCACGCGGCCCGCCCGGACGAACAGCGGAATCACCGTGGCCAGGTACGCGATCCACGACACCACCTGCAGCACCGTCATCTTCGGCGAGAGGTTGGTGATGCCGGTGAGAATCGAGACCCACCAGGAATTCGGATCGACATGCGCGGTCAGGTCGAAGGCGATCCAGCGCGCGCCGGGCAGCCAGCCCGCCTCCTGCAGGTCACCCAGACCGTAGGCGAGCACGCCCGCGGCGATCACGATGAGCAGCACCGCGGTCCGGTTGAAGAAGACACCGAGATTGAGCCGCACGGACTGCCGGAACAGCAACCAGCACAGCGCGATCGCCAGCACCAGCCCGACGGCCGCGCCCACCAGCGGCACCGCCGTCGATCCGGCCGCCTTGATGGCGGTCCACACGAACAGCGTGGTCTCGAGCCCCTCACGCCCGACGGCCAGGAAGGCCGTCACCGCGAGCACGCCCGCACCCAGCCCGGCGGCCCGCGCCACCTCGCCGCGCAGCTGCCCCGACAGCGAGGCCCCGGTGCGCCGCATCCAGAAGATCATGGCGGTCACCAACGCCACGGCCAGCACGCTCAGCACGCCCGCCACCGCCGCCCGCGCCGAACTGGTCAGCACAGCGGTCGAATAGGTCAGCACCGCCGCGAAACTCGCCGCCACCGACACCGCGCCGAGGACCCCCAGCCACACCGGCGTGGTCGACACCGGCCGCTCGGCCGTGGACAGCCGGCGCACGGCCGCGAGCAGGATGGTCACCACCAACCCCGCCTCGAGTCCCTCCCGCAGGCAGATCAGCAGATTGGGCACAGCCTCGGCATAACTCACGGCTGCCAAGGTAAGCCACACCTACCCCTGAATGTGTGTCAGGTCCAATTCCGGAAGACGATCCAGCGCATCGAGGTGTACATGAACAGGCCCTCGCCGAGGGCGCCGAGGATGCGGGCGAGGCGGTAGTCGAGGCCGAGGGCGGCGACGGCGCTGGTCACGCCGAGGATGAAGATCAGGTAGTTGAGCAGGACCACTACGACGTAGACGGCGAGTTGGGGGCCGACGGCCGCGTGGGATTCGAAGTTGAGGGTGCGGTTGAGCAGGTAGCTGAGCCCGAAAGCGGTGCAGTAGGCGACGGTTACGGCGATCGGCAGCGGCGCCACCACGTGCAATGCGGTGAGTAGCAGCAGGTCCACGCCGAAGGTGAAGGCGCTCACGAGCAGGTAGCCGACGAAGGTCGGCGCGACGTGCCGCCGCAGCCGGGCCGGGAGCAGCGCGACCACCCGATCGCACACCAGATGGAACCAGCGCACCGCCCGAGGCGTGCGCGCCGACTCCGCACCGTCGCGCATCGTCTCCATCCGCACCAGGCCACGGTGTCATCGCCACATGACCGCCGGGTGATCATCAGGCCAACTCCGCCGGACAGCGAACGCCGACAATGCGAGTTCGGGGACCGGACGGTAGCGTCTGCCGCGCCGAGAGGCTGGGGACGGACGACGGATCGGAGATTTCTGATGAGACGTGGATTCGCCAGAACGAATCGGCGGACGGTACTGGGTTCGATGCTGGCCGCGGGTGCGGCGGGCGTGGCCGGACTGCCCGAGGGCATGGCCGAGGCGCTGGCGGAACCGGGACGTGCGGGCTCACTGGATCAGGTTCAGCACGTGGTGATCCTGATGCAGGAGAACCGGTCCTTCGATCACTACTTCGGAACCATGAGCGGTGTCAGGGGTTTCGGCGACAAGCGCGCCGTGCGGTTGCCCGCGGGCGGTTACGACCCGGTCCTGCAGGCGGCCATGGATACCGCGCTGGCGGGCGGGCCGGGAACCGATCTGGGCAGCGGGTCGGCGGGGACCGGCAGTGCGAGCGGGTCGGCGGGTGGTGACCGCCGCGACGCCTTCCATCAGCCGGATGCGTTCAGCAGCACCGGATTCCTGCTGCCCTGGCATGTCGACACCACCCGGGTGGACGGGCAGGATCTCGGCGATCTGGCGCACGACTGGAACACCACGCACATGGCGTGGGCGGGCGGTGCGTACAACTCGTGGATCGCGGCCAAGTCCAAGATGACCATGGGCTATTTCACCGAGGCCGATATTCCGTTCCATCGCGCCCTGGCCGCCGCGTTCACCATCTGCGACCATTACTTCTGCTCGATTCAGGGACCCACCACGCCGAATCGGCTGTTCCACTGGACCGGCACCATCGACGCGGCCGGGCGCGCGGGCGGACCCGCGGCGTCCAATCCGCCGGATTACCGGCCTGTGTACCGCTGGACCACCTATCCGGAACGCCTGCAGCAGGCCGGGATCTCGTGGCAGGTGTACGCCGACTCGCACAGCGGCAATGCCTTCCTCGGCGACTACGGCGACAACCCGCTGTGGCTGTTCCGGGCCTATCACGACGCGGCGGCCTCGTCCGATCCGGCGGTGCGGCAGCTGGCCGACCGGGCCAAGGTGACCACAACCGGTATGACGCCCGCGCCCGCCGGGGTGGACGGCAGCGATGTCGATTATGCTCTGCGGCAGTTCATTTCCGATTGTGCCGCGGGCAGTCTGCCGCAGGTGTCCTGGGTGGTCGCGCCCGCCGGTTACACCGAGCACCCCGCGTATCGTCCGGCCGACGGGGCCGCCTACATCCAGCGCGTCTTGAAGGCGCTGTGGGACAACCCGAAACTGTGGGAGTCGACGGTCCTGCTGGTCAACTACGACGAGAACGACGGCTTCTTCGATCATCTGGTGCCGCCGACCGCGCCGCCGGGCACTCCGGACGAGATCCTGCCGTCGATCGAAATCACCGGGACCGACCTGAATTCCGGCTCGGCGACGCTGGGCATGTCATCGGGTTCGGCGGGGATGGACACGCTCATCAGCCGTGCCGGGGCACTGCTGGGCGGGAGTTCGCCGATCGGGCTGGGGCCGCGCGTGCCGATGCTGGTGATCTCGCCGTGGAGCCGCGGCGGCTGGGTGAATTCACAAGTGTTCGACCACACTTCGGTGCTGCGCTTCCTCGAACAGTGGACCGGCGTCTTCGAACCGAACATCTCGGCGTGGCGGCGGGCCGTGTGCGGCGACCTGACCAGCTGCTTCGATTTCGGCAAGCGCGACACCAGCATTCCCACGCTGCCCGACGCCAATGCCGAGCGCGCCCGCGCGGCCGGGCAGACGAACCTGCCCAAGCCCACTCCGCCGTCGCCGGGCGGGCAGCAGATGCCGGTGCAGGACGGGGGTCGGGCCAAGGCGCGGCCGCTGCCGTATCAGCCGGTCGCGTGGCTGGAGGTGGCCGGGTCGACCGCGACGGTCCGGTACGGCAATCAGGGTTCGGTCGCCATGCCGTTCCAAACCTTTGCCTACCATGACAATTCGATCCGCCAGACCGTGGTGGACGCGGGCGGCACGGCCCAGGAGCGGTTCCAAATCGGCGGCTCCTACGACTTCGCGGTCCACGCGCCCAACGGATTCCTGGTCGAGGCCTCGGGCACGACCGAAACCGCCGCCCTCGCCGCGACGGCCGCGGTCGGCGGCAGCGCCGGTCAACCCACTTTCGTTGTCACCGTGCGCAATTCCGGTGCATCGGCGCTGACCGTCCAGGTGGGCGGCGGTTCCGCCATGACCATCGACGCCGGAGCCGAACGCGATATCACCGCGCCGCTCGACCAGGGCTGGTACGACCTCACCCTCACGCTGGCCGGAAACTCCGCCTGGGTCAGGCATTTCGCCGGTCACCTGGAGAACGGCAGCGCGAGCAGCACGGCGTGACGGTCAGGATTCGAAGGCGGCACGCCATTCGGGCAGGGCGTCGGGATCGGCACGCAGGTATCTGAGCGACTGCTTCATGTAGACGCGGGGATTCGTATCAAGATGGCGTGCCCACGCCGGTTTCGGATCCCCGCGCATGACGGTCCAGCAGGCCAGCGCATAGCCGTACATCGGCTGGGACAGATAACCGAGACGCTGCCAGCGCCAACCGCGACTGTTCTGCGAGAACTGGAACGCCGCATTCGCATTGAAGACGCCGAGCCCCAGGAACACGGTCGCCAGATCGGTGAGCTGCTCACCGTCGTGCCGCTCGGGGTCGATGCGGCGCTCCCCCACCAGGCGTTCGTGGGCCAGCTCATGGGCGATCGTCGCCACCAGGGTGATCGGCGACCGCAACCGCCCCAGCTCGAGCGACACCACCGACCGGCCGTGTTCGACCCGGTAGTGCCCGGCCTCGTGGCTCGGCGATCCCGCCAGGTACGGGAGCTGATCGGAGAGGCTGGGGCCCACCGAGTCGAACTCCACCACAATGCGATCCCGGCCCACACCCATGTACCCGGCCACCCGATCGACCACGGCCAGCACCTCCGCGTGGGACCCGCTGTAGGCATCCGGGAAGAAGTCCGAGGTGGGCAGAACCACCGGCGTGCGCAGGGTGCGCGGACCGAATTCCGCCGCGCACCAGCGCAGCATCTCCTCGACCCAGATCCGCTCCAGCTGATCCACCGGAGCGCGCGGCCGGAAAAATCCCATGCCGCATTATGTCCGCCGCGCGACCGGAGCGCGCCTCGAGGAAATCGGCGGCGCGTACTCGCTCACCACGGCGCGAACCCACCACGCGTGGGTGTCGAGGAGCTCGCGGACGGTGGTGAAGCGGTATTCGTAGAGCCGGGCGCGGACCCAGCGGGGCGGCGCGTCGGGGAAGGGATTGTGGCGCAGCAGGCGCAGTGTCGCCGGGTCGTTGCGCAGCAGGCGTTCGAGGAATTCGCCGAACCAGGGGCGGGCGTAGGAGGGCGAGTGGGCCGCGAACCAGAGCAGCCAGTCCAGGCGCAGGTGGTAGGGAGCCCATTGGCGTGGAAGCCGGTGCGGGTCACCGGGTTTGCCCTTGAATCCGTACTCGCGCCAGTGCGTGTGGTCGGTCAGTACCGAATCCTCGGTGCCTTCGATCACCACCTCGTAGCGGACGCGGTCGATGCTGCCGAACGCCCCGAAGGTGTTGATGAGATGGAAAGGATTATAGGACTGGTTCATTCGCTGACGGCTGGACAGCATATTGCGGACCGGCAGATAGCTGAGCACCACGGTGATACCGGCGAATGCGAAGACCAGCACCGTGAACCATAGCGGCGAATTCGGCATATTCGGTGCCGCAGCGGGATTCGATATCGCCGAGCACGCGAGCACGATGGTCAGCCAGTTCAGCCACGCGAAGTTGCCCGACAACACCAGCCACAGCTGCGTGACGATGATGATCGCCGCCGCCATGCTCGCCACGGGTTGCGGCGCGAACAACCCGAATGGAATCACCAGCTGCGCAACATGATTGGACGCCACCTCGATCTTGTGCAGCGGCTTGGGCAGGTGGTGGAAGAACCAGCTCAGCGGCCCCGGCATGGGCTGGGTCTCGTGGTGGTAGTACAGGCAGGTCAGATCCCGCCAGCACCGATCGCCCCGCAGCTTGATCAGCCCGGCCCCGAACTCCACCCGGAACACCAGCCACCGCGCCAGCCACAGTGTCAGCACCGGCGGGGCCACCTCGTCGTTGCCGAGGAAGATCACCAGGAATCCGGCCTCGAGCAGCAGTGATTCCCATCCGAACGAGTACCAGACCTGGCCCACATTGACGATCGACAGGTACGCGGCCCACAGCAGCAGCCACACCGCCATGGCCGCCCACAGCGGCAGCAGATCCGCCACCCCGGCCACCAGCGCGGCCGCCACCAGCGCCCCGCTCCAGGCCACGGCCGCGAAGAACCGATCGGAGTAGTGCAGGTGAAACACGCTGGGCGACAAGCGGAACGGCCGCCGTGCCACATAGCGTGGCACCGGCAGCATGCCGTGCTCGCCGATCAGCGCCTTGAACTGCCGGGCCGCCGCGACGAAGGCGATCACATAGACGGCCGCGACCCCGCGCTCGACCACCTGCCGAGCGAGCCAGTACTCCGGTGCGATGAACCACTCCATCCCGCGCCTCCTGCGCCGGTGCATGTGGCATACCCGTTCACCGGAAAGCCTACTCAGCGCGGGACGAAAGGGCAGGTCAGGGACGCTTGCGGGCGGATCAGTGTGGAATGAAGGCCGTGACTATGCCGACGATATTGGCGATGATGCCGGTGACCTGGCTCGTCATACTCAGCGCGGACGAACCCAACTGGAGGATTTCGTTACTCATGAGGCCTCTTCCTAAGACTGCGTCGTGATAGGGAGGGACTGCCTGTTCGAAATCACTCGACAGCGTAGGCCGTCGGAGGCGGCCTGATCGCCCGGCCGGGGTCGCGGCGGCATCGCGGTTTCGACACGTTCTCGCGGCAACACATTCCGGCTGGTCGGCGCTGCCCCGGGCGGCCGTTAGCTCCCCGCCCGCCAACGGCCGCGGGCGCAGCAGCGGTACAGGCCGGAGCCGCACACCGTTCCGCACGGTCGAGAATGCCGGAACCGGACAAGTCTGTCTGTCGGACGTTCGACGGACAGCGGCCCCGGCGACCCGCATGCTCGGCCGCACCGGCTTCGGTACCGTGTCCGGGTGCCGCGCGACCCCCAACCGACCCATGCCGCGGTCGCGCAGGAAGCGATGTTGCTGGCCATCCGATTCCGGCACGCGGCCTGCCTGCTGCTGACCGTCGTGCACCTGGCGAGCGGCGCGACCGATCCGGCTCCCGGACACGCGGTCACCGTCCTGCTGGCGGTGTGGTCGGCGGCGCGGCTGTGGGGCCGGCGGCTCGGGCCGTGGTGGACCGCGGCCGACCTCGCGGTGGTCGCCATCTATCTGCTGGGCACCACGAGCGTGGCCGCGTCCGGGATCGGCACCAAGGACCTCATCGATGTGAAGGTCGTGGCCGCGACGGTCATCTCGGTGGGCATCGCCGAACGCGTCCGGGTGTCGGCCGCGGTGACCGTGGTGATCCTGCTGCTGCTCTACCACGCCAATCGCGAGACGCCCGGCCTCACGCCGTGGAGCTTCCTGTCCGATCTCGCGGTCGGCTACCTGGTGGTCGAATGGCTGCTGGCCGTCGGGGTGCGCCGGGTGGTGCTGCGTGCGGCGACCGTGCACGACCGGACCGTGACCGCGGCCGCCGACTCCCGCATCGCGAGCCGGGTCGCGGCCGCGCGGCGGCGCTACGAGCATGAGCAGTGGGCGGTCATGCACGACACCGCGGCCGCCACCCTGCTGATGGTCGGACAGGGCGCGGCCGCGGATCCCGAGCGCATCGCACGGCAGGCGGCCCGCGATCTCACCGTGCTGGACTCCGGCATCCCGCTGCCCGGCGACGAGGCCGAGGCCGACCTGTCGAAGCTGTTGCGGGAGTTGAGCACCGCCTGCGCCACCCCGGTCACGCTGCGCACACCCGGTCCGCTGCGGATTCCCCGCGCACTGGCGTGGACGGTCACCGCCGCGGCCCGCGAGGCGCTCACCAATGTCGACCGGCACGCCCACGCGAGCGAGGTGGTGATCACTGCCGGAGCGGGTCGCCTGGTCATCGCCGACAACGGCATCGGATTCGACGGGCCGCCCGGCGAGGACCGCTACGGCATCCGGCACTCCATCATCGAGCGGGTGCGGGAGGTCGGCGGCGATGCCGAGATCATTAGCGCCCGCGGCCGCGGCACCGAGGTCCGGCTCAGCTGGCCGGCCACCGAACCCGCTGCCGCCGAAGCGGATTCGTTCGACGAGTCCGAGGCCGACACCGGAATCGAGCGGCTCGGAAGGAATTTCGGCTACGGCATGGTGGGCATCGCCGTGGTGGACACCCTGCTGCAGTCCACGCTCACCACGGCGGCCGCCACACCGCCCACGGTGGTGAACGCGCTGCTGGTCGCGACCAATGTGGGGTGTGCGCTGGCGGCGCTGATCCGACGCCGCGGCGAGCCCGTCACCCTCGCGCTGATGGCCCTCGCGACCGCCGCCTCGCTGGTGCTCACCGCGTGGCTGCCGGTGGATGCCGTTCTCGCGGGCGCGAATTGGTCGATCGGCGCGTCCGGTTGGGCCGTGGTCGCGCTCGGCTTTCGGCTGCCGCCGCGGCTGGCACTGTCGGCGTTGACCGCCTGGTGGGTGCTGGTGTGCGCGGTGATCCTGGTGCGCGCGCCGAGCGCGGAGAACCTCACGGTGCTCGGGTATCACACCGCCGCCATTTTCTTCCTGCAGGTGTTCACCGCCTGGTTCGCGGCCACCCTCGACCGCGCGGCCACGCAGGCGGCCGCCTTGCACGGGGAACGTCTGCGGCATCGCACCACCGACGCGGTCGCGCGCATGCACGAACAGGAGTGCGTGCGCCGCTATCGCGAACTGCTGACCGAATTCACGCCGCTGCTACGAGGTTTGGCCGACGGCAGCCTGAGCCCTGATGATGCGGGCGTGCGGAGCGCCGCCCGCACCGAGTACGCCCGGCTGCGCCGCCTGTTCACCCAGCGCGACGGCGTCGGGCATGCGCTGCTCGCGGACTTGCGCACCGGCATCGACGCCGCCGAACGGCGCGGAGTGGCGGTCACCGTCGAAACCGCGCCCGCCGCACTCGAACTGCCCGACGCGGTGCGCGGACACTTGGTGGCCGCGACCCGGATCATGCTGGACGCCAGCCGTTCCCGCGCCCGCGTGGTGGTGACCGCCGACGCCTCCGGCTGCACGGTCAGCGCGCTCGGCGACTGCCCGATCGAAACCCTCGACCAACTGTCCACCCTGACCGACCCCGCCGTCCACACCGAGGTGGTCACCGCCGGCGAATTGCTCTGGGCGCGACTGCATCACCGCTTCGAGCCCGAGGGAGCCCGATGATCCGCATCGCCATAGTCGACGACCACCCCCTCATCCGCGACGGCGTCCGCGGCTGGTGCGCCGCCGCAGACCCCCACATCCAGGTCGCCGCCGACCACCCCGACCCCGCGGCCTTCCTCGCCGCGACCGGCCCCGATCGAGGCACCCTCGACGCGGTGGTCTTCGACCTCCAATTCGACCAACGCTCCCCCGATCTCACCGCCCTGGCCACCATCTGCGCCCGCGGCCACCGCGTAGTCATCTACTCCCAGCACACCGAACCCCACCTCGTCCGCGACTGCCTGGACCTGGGCGCGGTCACCTACCTCTCCAAAACCGAAGGCCGCGACCACCTCATCGCCGCCCTCAACGCCGCCGCCGAAGTCCGCCCCTACCTCAGCCCCACCATGGCCCGAGCCATGAGCACCGACGCCGACGACCGCCCCAAACTCTCCCACCGAGAACGCGAAGTCCTCCTGGCCTGGTTCCAAACCGAATCCAAAGCCCTGGTAGCCCAACAGCTCTACATCACCGTCGGCACGGTCAACACCTACCTCGAACGCATCCGAGCCAAGTACGCCTCGGTGGGCCGCTCAGCCCCGACGAAGGCAGCCCTCGTAGCCCGAGCCATCCACGACGGCCTGATCACCCCCGACGATCTCTGAAAAATTCTTTCGATCGCGGCGATGAGTTTTCCGAACCGCCCCCGTCCTAACCGGTGAACGCGCTACCAACCCGGCGCTACAACCCAGAAGGACCAGGAAAATGACCGCCATCACCGCCACCCAGACCACCACCACCGTCCACCCCGGCAAGATCCGCAACCGCGTCCTCTGGACCCTCCAGATCGTGCTCGGCCTGTTCTTCATCATCGCCTCCGGCGGCCCCAAGCTCGTCATGCCCCAGACCTTGATCGACAACAACCACACCGCCGCTTCGATTTCGTTGGGGCTGCTGGTCTTCATCGGCCTGGCCGAGGTCGCAGGCGGCATCGGCCTCATGGTCCCCCGCCTGACCGCCGCCGCCGCGAGCGGCCTGGCGATCGTCACGTTCCTCGCCGCCGGTTACAACGCCTTCCTGGCCCAGACCCCGGAGCTGGCCCCGTTCCCGCTGGTGCTGTCGGCGATCTTCGTCTGGATCGCCTACGAGCGGCGCGCCTCCCTCACCGCCCTGGGCGCAATGATCAAGCGATGACCCACCCATAACGCCCGGCTACCGGCGGCATCCAGCCGCCGGTAGCCGCGTTGTGCGTTGCGGGGACGGTCCGGTCGGGTTGGTCGGACCGTCCCAGCGTTCTAGTCAGGCGAGCGCTACGCGGAGGGGCTGGCGATCAGGCACCACAGCGCGAGAGCGGGGTCGAGGTTGCACCATCCGCCCGAAACCGGTTCGGTTGTAGCCGGAGTGGGGGATTCGAGCGGGGCCGGGGAAGCCATGGCCGGGGCGGCGGCGGTCACGGTCGCCGCAGCGATCAGTGCGCCGACAAGAACTCCACGCTTCACGAACATTCGAAACTCCTCGGAACAAGATCGATGACTGCTATGGGGTCAAGGGTCGGGTGAATCAGACTGCGAGGCAGGCAGATCCGACATTGATGCCGGTTCCGATGTCCACGGGTTGCCGGATCTGAGCCGTGGCATTCGGCTGAACGGCGTAGATGTAGGTGACCTTCGTGGACGACGGAGTCCAGGTCGCCTTCGCTACACCGCCGACGGGCTTCGCCTCGGCGAATCCACTGGGGCCCTGGCCTTCTTCGAAGAAGTAGACGGTCTGGCTGTCGTCGTCGACCGACACCGTCACGGTGTACGAGCAGGTCGTCCCATAACGGTGAGTGCCGAAAGTGGAGGCGGGGGCGATCGCGATACTGGTGACGGTCGCGGATGCCGATGGCGCCGACAAGGCCGTGAGCGTCGCGGCGACGCCCAGCCCCGCAGCCGCCACAGCGGCCCGTTTCATACTGTACGACTTCGATATTCGCGGCACGAGTGATCGAACTCCTGTCAGCTGTCAGGGTCGGCGACATCGGGCGATCCGATATCCCTCACACACGGACCTGCCTGCCCGCGTGATCATTCCCGACCTATTCGTCGGATGATCCGATGCAGCCGTTAGCCACCCCCACGCCCCCAAAACTCGGGTCTGGTAGCAAATATCAGTCCGCCCCCCAACGACAAGCAAGCGACGAGAATGCAATCCGGTAGGCAAATCACGAGAAGGGTTGCACCCCAGTGCATTCTCGTGGATTCAGCCGAGCCATGGGGAGTCGCGCTGGTCCTGGTGGTGCTAGCGTTGTAGACAATGGCGAACTCTTGCCTGACCTCACCGTCCGCGTATTCGATCACGTGCTCGGGATCGGTCACGCCTCGAGCCCATTGGTGAGTCCTTGCCGGCTGATTCGCGGTCGAGGGGCTAGTCACCTTCCTCGTCGAGGTCGACTTCGATTTTGTCGCGGTCGGCCCATTCGAGGAGGGGGTCGAGGTTGAAGACGGCTTCGTCGATGCCGGCGTGGAGGTCGCCTAGTTCGGCGTAGCGGGCGGGGACGGTTTTCATGGTGAAGTCGGCGGGGTGGATTTCGGGGATTTCGTTCCAGCGCACCGGGGTTGAGACTGTGGCTTCGGGGATGCCGCGGACGGAGTAGGCGGCGGCGATGGTGTGGTCGCGGGCGTTCTGGTTGTAGTCGACGAAGAGTTGGGCGGGGTCGCGGTCCTTGCGCCACCAGGCGGTGGTGACGTCTTCGGGGGCGCGGCGTTCTACCTCGCGGGCGAAGGCCAGGGCGGCTCGGCGGAGGTCTTGGAAGCCGTAGCGGGGATCGATGCGGACGTAGATGTGTAATCCCTTGCCGCCGGAGGTTTTCGGCCAGCCGACGGCACCCAGGTCGTCGAGGACCTCGTGTGCCACTTCGGCCACTCGTTGGACTCGGGACCATGGGCAGTCGGGCATGGGGTCGAGGTCGATGCGCCATTCGTCGGGGAGTTCGGTGTCGAAGCGGCGGGAGTTCCAGGGGTGGAACTCGACGGTCGACATCTGGACTGCCCAGATCACGTCGGCGAGTTTGTCGACGCAGAGTTCATCTGCGGTGCGGCCGTAGCGGGGGAAGTAGAGCTGGACGGTGGGGATCCAGTCGGGTGCGCCGCCGGGGATTCGCTTCTGGTGGACCTTGCCGCCGGGCAGGCCCTTGGGGAAGCGGTGCAGCATGCACGGCCGGTCCCGCAGTGCGTTGACGATGCCGTCGCCGACGCTCAGGTAGTACTGGACGAGGTCGAGCTTGGTCGCCCCGGTCTCCGGGAAGTACACCCGGTCCGGATTGGACACGCGCACCGTGTGCTCGCCGACCTCCACCTCGATCGACGGAGCTGACTTGCTGGCCACCCGTCCGACGGTAACCGGCATTCGGGTCGCCCGCATGCCGCGACGCGAAGGATGTGGTGAACTAGAA
Source organism: Nocardia sp. JMUB6875 (assembly GCF_041154655.1). Classification (NCBI taxonomy): domain Bacteria; kingdom Bacillati; phylum Actinomycetota; class Actinomycetes; order Mycobacteriales; family Nocardiaceae; genus Nocardia; species Nocardia sp. JMUB6875. The sequence goes on along the minus strand of NZ_BAAFGR010000003.1, from coordinate 6,959 downwards.
CACGTTATAGTTTCTGGCGATTCGGGCAGTGCTAGCCGGTTTTTCGTGCGAAAGGTGGTCGCAACGGTGCGGACCTGGGATTCTTCGGCCGATGTCGTGGTGGTCGGATACGGCGGCGCGGGGGTCGCGGCGGCCTTGGCGGCGCGGGAATCCGGGGCCGAGGTGCTGGCGCTGGACCGATACCTGGGCGGCGGGGCGACCGCGCTGTCGGGCGGCATCGTCTACGCGGGCGCCGGCACCTGGGTGCAGCGGGCGGCCGGGGTCGAGGACGACGTCGAGAACATGCTGGCGTATCTGCGGGCCGAGGTCGGCGACACCGTGAGCGAGGCGACGCTGCGGCGGTTCTGCGAGGAGTCGCCGGCCATGATCGACTGGCTGACCCGCAACGGGGTGCCGTTCCAGCCGTCGCTGTGCCCGTTCAAGACCTCGTACCCGACCGACGACTACTACCTCTACTACTCGGGCAGCGAAAATTCCGGCGGCTTCCGGGAATTGGCGACACCGCGCCAGCGCGGGCACCGTGCGCACGGGCGCGGTGTCTCCGGCAAGAAGTTGTTCGGACCGCTCGCCGCGACCGCCGCGAAGAACGGCGTCCGCGTCCAGATCGGCACCAGGGCAACGAAACTCGTGGTCGAGGACGGACGGGTGACCGGAGTCGAGGCGACCACGATCAGCGGCGCGCCGCTCGCGGTGCAGCGCCGGTTCGCCGCGCTCGCCAAGATTTCGGCGAAACCCGGTGTGTACCACCAGGGTTTACGCAAGGCGGTGCAACTGCTGCTGGACCGTATCGAGCGTCGCTACGGCCGCGCGATACGAATCCAGGCCCGCTCCGGCGTCATCCTCACCACCGGTGGCTTCATCGCCAATGGCGAGATGGTAAAGCACTACGCACCCGAGTACCCGTGGGACGAGGGCCTGCCCCTGGGCACGGCGGGTGACGACGGCAGCGGCATCACCCTGGCCCAACAGCTGGGCGCGGCCACCGGCCGCATGGACGTGCTCTCGACCTGGCGCTTCATCGCCCCGCCCAGCGCCTTCTTCGGTTCGATCGCGGTGAATGCCAACGGGCAGCGCATGATCGACGAATCCCGCTACGGCGCGGCGCTGGGCCAGGCCATCGCCACCGCACCGGGCCACCGGGCCTGGCTGCTCATCGACGCCGGGGTGGCCGCCGAGGCGCGGCGGCAGATCGGCAAGCAGTCGGTGTGGTTCCAGCGCATGCAGGCCGAGCGGCTACTGAAGATGGGCAGTGTGACCGGGCGGACCGTCGAGGAGGTCGCGGCCCGCGCGGGCATCGAGCCGTCGACGCTGCGCGAGACCGTGGACGCGCACAATCGCGCCATCCAGCAGAACCTGCCCGACCCGATGGGCAAGCCGGACGACATCCGCCGCCCCCTGCACTCGGGTCCCTTTGTGCTGCTGGATATCTCGTTCAAGTCCCGGCTCACCTACCCGATGCCGATGCTGACCCTCGGCGGCCTGATCGTGGACGAGGAGTCCGGCGCGGTGCAAACCGAATCCGGCGCCGCCATCCCCGGCCTGTTCGCCGCGGGCCGGGCCGCCGTCGGCATCTGCTCGAACTCGTATGTCAGCGGCCTGTCCCTGGCCGACTGCGTCTACTCCGGCCGCCGCGCGGGCACCCACGCCGTGGAGCTCGCCGCCACCCACTGACACCACCGGACGCGGCGACCGGGGGATCTCCCGGTTCCCGCCCTCCGGTCGAGGGGCCGGTCCCGGGATTCCACCGGCACACCCCTTACGCTGCGACTATGGCCGATGACCAGGTCTCGACCGACGCTCTGGGGCCCTCGCCGTGGGGTTCCCGGCTGCTGGGCCCGGCCGAGGAACAGGCCTGGATGCAGCGGCTGCGGGTGCAGACCCTGCTCACCGTCGGGCTGACGGTGGCGAATCTGACCGGCATGGCCGTGGCCACCCTGCTGATCACCTTCGTGCTACCGGGGCCGCCACTGCTGACCCGCGCGATGGTGCCGCTCAATTTCATCGCCGCGCCGCTGTATTCGTTCACCGCACTGGCGGTCGGGCTGTGGTGGGGCTCGGTGGTCGGATTGCGGACGCTGCGCTGGTCGCGGGAACCGGATCGGGTGCCGACCATCCCCGAGCAGGCGGCCACCGCGGCCCTGCCCCGCAAGCTGGTCTTCTCGCAGGCGTTGCTGTGGCTCGGCGGTCTGCTGGTACTGACGCCGCTGTACGCCCGCGTGGATCTGTCGTTCGTGCCGAAGCTGGTGCTGGGCATCGTATTCAGCGCGATCGTGGTGTGCGCCAACAGCTATCTGATCGCGGAGTTCGCGCTGCGCCCCATCACCGCGCGGGTGCTCGAGGCCGCGCCGTCGCGCCCGCGGCGCGGGCTGGGCCTGTTCGGCCGCACCGTGGTGGTGTGGGTGCTGGGCACCGGTGTGCCGGTGGCGCTGATCATGTCGGTGGCGGTGCTGGCGCTGGCCGGATGGCAGGCCGATCGGCAGCGGCTGGGGATCGCGGTGCTGGCGCTGGGCGGAGCGACGCTGGTGTTCGGGCTGCTGCTCATGATGCTCACGCTCTCGGCGGCGGTCGCGCCGATCCGGGCGGTGCGCACCGCCATGCGCCGCGTCGAGGAGGGCGATCTGCGGGTCGCCGTCACCGTGTACGACGGCACCGAATTGGGTGAATTGCAAAGCGGTTTCAACCACATGCTGACCGGACTGCGCGAGCGCGAGAAGATGCGCGACCTGTTCGGCCGCCATGTCGGCCACGATGTCGCCGAGGTGGCCCTGGCCCGCGATCCCGAACTCGGCGGTACCGAATGCGAAGCGGCCGCGCTGTTCATCGACATCATCGGCTCCACCACCATGACCGCCACCCGCCCGGCCGCCGAGGTGGTGGCCATCCTCAATGACTTCTTCACCCTCGTGGTCGACGAGGTGGAACGCTGCGGCGGCTTGATCAACAAGTTCGAGGGCGATGCCGCGCTGGCCGTATTCGGCACTCCCGCACCGCATTCCGATGCCGCCGGGGCCGCGTTGATGGCGGCCCGCAGTATTCGCCGTCGGCTGGCGTACGCGGCGACCGAGTTCGACGCCGGGATCGGGGTGGCCGCGGGCCGGGTGATCGCGGGCAATGTCGGGTCGCATCGCCGATACGAGTTCACCGTCATCGGCGACGCGGTCAATGAGGCGGCGCGGCTGTGCGAGCTGGCCAAGAACGACGAGATGCGGGTGCTGACCTCCGCGACCACCATCGCCGCCGCGGGCACCCGCGAGCAGATCCATTGGCGGCTGGGCGAATCGGTGACCCTGCGCGGGCGGACCCGGCCGACCCGACTGGCCCGCCCGCGCGTGCCCGATCGGGTCTCGGGCGTTGGCACGCCCCGGTAACTGGAGAGAAGCCAATATCAGCCGTCTGCCCGATTCTGGAGGAAAATACGAATAGGGCCGGGGGCCACGCCGATACGGCTGGACAATCGAACAATCTGCTGCGGGACAGGTATTTCCTGCGCCATTATTCGGGTCGTGGCGGCGACCTGCCCAGGGTCGAAGTCCACGTGTTCCAGGAGGCTTCTCATGCAAATGCGCTTCTCGCGCCCCTCCCGCAAACCCGAAACCGGTGACGCGAACCCACCCCCGCCACGGCATCCCGTCGACGAAATCCCCCCGGCGCCACGGCTGGCGCTGCTCGGACTGCAGCACCTGGCGATCATGTACGCCGGCGCGGTCGCGGTGCCGCTGCTGGTCGGCGGTGCGCTGAAACTCTCGCCCCACACCATCGGCCTGCTCGTCAATGCCGACCTGCTGGTGTCCGGCATCATCACCGTCATCCAGGCCGTCGGCATCGGCCGGATCCTCGGCGTGCGGCTGCCCGTGGTCGCGGGCGCCACCTTCACCGTGGTCTCGCCCATGATCCTGATCGCGCAGGAGTTCGGCGGCGGCGAGGCCGGACTGCCGACCGTGTACGGCGCGATCCTGGTGTCGGGCATTTTCGGCCTGCTCATCGCGCGGTTCTTCGCCAGTGTGGTGCGGTTCTTCCCGCCGCTGGTGTCGGGCTGCGTGATCTGTGTGATCGGGCTGTCGCTGATCGGCGCGGATGCCGGGCTGATCGCCGGTGACGATCCGAAAGCGGCCGACTACGGCCAGATTTCGCATATCGCGCTCGCCGGTCTGGTGATCGCGCTGATCGTGGTCATCCACCGCTTCGCGCGCGGGCTGATCAGCCAGCTGGCGGTGTTGATCAGCATGGCGATCGGCACGCTGGTGGCGGTGCCCATGCATCTGGTCGACATGTCGAATGTCGGGTCCGCGGCCTGGTTCGGCATCTCCAAGCCGTTCACCTTCGGCGCGCCGGAATTCCATGTCGGCGCGATCATCTCTATGTGCGTGGTCATGCTGGTGACCTTCACCGAGTCGACCGCGGATATGGTCGCCGTCGCCGAAATGGTCGACAAGGAACTGGAACCCGCCGATCTGTCGCGCGGTCTGGCCGCCGACGGCCTGTCCGCGGTGCTGGCCGGATTCATGAACTCCTTCCCCGACACCGCCTTTGCCGAGAATGTCGGTCTGGTGGGCTTGACGGGTGTGCGCAGCCGCTGGGTGGTCGCGGCCTGCGGCGGCATGCTGGTGGCGCTGGGTCTGGTGCCCAAGGTCGGCAGTGTGGTCGCGGCGCTGCCGGGTCCGGTGGTCGGCGGCGCGGCCACGGTCATGTTCGCCATGGTGACCGCGGTCGGTTTGCGGGTACTGCACAAGGTGCGCTTCGACGGGACCAACAACATGCTGATCATCGCGGTCACGCTGTCGGTGGCGCTGCTGCCGGCGGTGGCGCCGAACATCTACACGAAGTTCCCGACCAATTTCCAGATGATCGCGGCCAGCCCGATCACCTCGGCGGTGATCGTGGTGTTCGTGCTGAACCTGGTGTTCAACCACTGGGGTGCGGGTAAGCGGGAAGAGGTCACGGCCGGGACGCACTGATTTTTCGCGGCGCATTCGGTCATTGACTGGGGCATGCTGTCTCACTACTTTGAGTGGGACAGCATGTCTCATAGTCATGATGGCAAGGGGGCCGCGATATGGCCGAATCTTCGACAGCTCTGCACCCGCCCAAGTGGGCGCCGACCTTCCTGCGCTGGCACGACACCGAGATCGGATGGTGGGAATCCTGGCGGCTGGCCCTCGGTGTGATTCCCCGGGTGCGTGACCACACGGTGCTCGATTACGCGGCGGCCCTGCCCGGTGCGGACGATGTGATCGTGGCGCGGGTGCCGTTCGCGCGATTCGTCGTGGTGCGCAGCCCGGAGCTGGTGCGGCAGGTGCTGGTGACCAATCAGAACAACTACGCCAAGAGCCCCGAGTACGACATGCTCGCGGTGGCGTTCGGGCGCGGACTGGTCACCGACTTCAATGAGGAACAGTGGCAACGCAATCGGCGGCTGGTGCAGGGGATCTTCGCCAAGCGCAATGTGGACGGCTTCGCGCCGGTGATGGTGGCGGCCGCGCAGGACGCCGTGGAGCGCATCCGGACCCTGGCCGCGGCCGACGAGATCGTGGATGTCGGAGCCGAAATGAACCGGCTCACTTTGGATGTCACCTCGCGGACGATGTTCGGCACCGAGATCACCGGGCCCATGTCGGAGGTGGTACTGGAACGGCTGCTGCGCTTCTTCGGGCGCGGGTTCATGACCAATCTCAGCCATCCGCTGCACAACATCTCGGCCTGGATGCTGCAGCGGCGCGGAGGTGTCGAGGCTGCCAATTCCCGTGTGCCGCTGCGTATCATGCGCGCAGCGGGCTGGGTTGTCGAGCCGCGGGCGATGCGGGATCTGCGGCACGCCGAGCGGGTGGTGGACGGGCTCATCGCCGACCATCGTGCCGGGCGCATAGCGGCCAAGGACAATCTGCTGGCGCTGCTCATGGCCGCCGAGGATCCCGAGACCGGTTACCGCTACAGCGATCAGGAGATCCACGACGAGCTCATGACCTTCATCGGGGCCGGAATGGAAACCACCGCAACGGCTCTGGGCTGGGTGTGGCAGCTGCTGGCCGAGCATCCCGAGGCGCGGGAGCGGCTGCGGCAGGAGGTGCGCACGGTGCTCGGCGATCGCCCCGCCACCGCCGCCGATCTGGAGCGCCTGCCGTGGACCCAGGCCGTGGTCGCCGAGACCATGCGCGTGCTGCCGCCGGTCATCGGATTGGCCAGGACCGCAAAGGATTACGACACGCTGGGCGGCTACCGGATCAAGCCCGGCACCACCGTCGCCGTCATCCTGCACGCCCTGCACCACCACCAGCGGGTGTGGGAGCGGCCCGACGAATTCGACCCGAGTCGGTTCCTGCCCGAGAACCTCGCCCGCGAGCAGAAGCGCGCCGCCATCCCGTTCGGCGCGGGCAAACGCATGTGTGTGGCCTCGGGTTTCGCGAGCATGGAGGCCGCCCTGGTGGTGGCCACCTTCGCCCAGCACCTGGAGTTCGACGCGGTCTCCCCCGAGCGGGTGCGCCGCCAGATCTCCTTCACCGGCGGCCCCGACGGACCGCTGCCCATGCGCCCCCGGTTCCTCCCGCCGGTCCACCCTGTGAACACCGCCGTATAGTCGAATCCCGTGAAACCGCCCACCCATCTGCGCCCGCACCGCAGACGTTCGGGCGGTCAGCGCTGGGACGAGCACAATACGGCCCGCCGCACCGCCATCCTCGAGGCCCTCATCGCCCTGATCGAGGAGAACGATCCCGGCGCGGAGATCTCCACCCAGCAGATCGCCGACCGCGCGGGCCTGGCCCGCTCGGTCGTCTACCGCCAGTTCCAGAACCGCGAGGACCTCGACGCCCGCGCCCGCGAACTCATCTTCGACCACTACCTGGCCGAACTCGAGGACATCATGGTCCTGGACCCCGCGAAGACGGTCGAGGACATCATCTTCGACATCATGAGCACCGTCGTGCACTGGACCGGCAACCACCCCCGCCTCTACCGCTTCGTCC